>CAYLHM010000039.1:0-10136 GCA_964383485.1 uncultured Oscillospiraceae bacterium | reverse complement strand
CGAGCGCAGCCGAGGGGTCTACGCACTTACGGTTTCATTTGCAAAACAATTCATGTCCAGATTCCTCGACTCGCTTCGCTCGCTCGGAATGACATAATTTTTCGGCAGTCTGTAGATTTAACCAATCACAACGCCGCAGGTGGCAGTCACGCCTGCGCCGCCGACGGCAGCAACAGACTCGCAGGTGTAGACGACCTGCACGCCGGTCTCGCCGCCAAATTCAGAGCTGATGTCGCCGGCCGCTTCAAAGTGGAAGGTGAAGCTCGCCGTGCCGTCGAACTCATAGGTGCCCTGGTCGATGGGGACCTCTGCGCCAAAGGCGGCCATGTTCACCACGCAGGTGCCGTCGTCATAGGTCACGATGGTCACATCGGCCTCGGAATCCATAAACGGCGTCTTGCCGGCAAAGGTGAAGAACACATTGGCATCCTTCAGAAGCTCCAGGGTGACGGGGTCGCCGGTGGCGGGCGCATACTCGTAGGAGCCGTCCTCCTGCAAGGTGACAACGGCGCCGGTGTCGCTCTCGCTGTCCGGGGTCAGGGTGTACTCGTTGTCGCCGGTCTTGGCCCAGGTGCCGTCCACAGCCATCACCACCAGGTCGCTGTATGTACCGTTGGTGTTGAGCTGCAGGGTAGCGGTTTCATCGTCGGGAGAGACAAAGTTCATGTAGGCAACGCCCTTCTCGCCGCCGAAGGTGTCCTTGCCGGCTTCCAGAGCGGCCTCATCCGCCTTGCTCTGACGGTAGGTGCCGCCGCCGGTGGTGGGGTCGCAGTTGACATTCACAGCGCTGTTGTAGACATAGGTGCCGTCGTAGCCGATCTGATCCAGCTCGTTGCCGTCCCAGTCGTACAGGGTGATGGTGTAGGGAGCGGTGCCGGTTTGCAGCTCGCCCTCTCTTTCGTAGTAGACCTCATAAGCGCAGTCGGTCTTTTCCACCTCGTAGGTGCCGGAGAAGGTGATCTGGTTCCAGGCATAGCCGGCGTAGAACACGGCGCCGATGCCCAGATCGTCGGGATAGAAGTGATAGAACTGGATCAGGTCGCCCAGACCCTCAACGGCATAGCCGAAGTAGTAGATGCTGCCGGGCAGGGCCTCGATGGGGTCGGCAGGGGTGGTTTCCTCAGGGGCCTGGGTGCCGGAGGGAACGGGTTCCTCCGAGTTGTTGGGATTTTCAGTTTCCTGGCTGCAGGCCGTCAGCACGGACAGGGCCAGCGCCAGGCTCAGCAGGATCGCCAGAAATTTTTTCATTGTGTTTTCCTCCTCATATCATGTGTTCTTTGGGTATTGCCTGATGATACAAGTATATCAATTATGGGGAAAAAAGTATCTGGGAAATCCGATGAAAATTACCAAAAATCCGACTTTTGAAAAAAGATGGTTGGGCAAAATATACAAATACGCTTTTCCGATTTTATGAAAAATGACAAGGGCTTCTCCCAATGCTAGAAGGAGAAGCCCTTGCGTTTTTATTCTTTAGATCGCATTTTCCCGGATCACCCGGCTGTACCATCTGCCGCTGTCCTTGACTGTGCGGGTCAGGGAAGCATAGTCGGTACGGACGATGCCGTAGCGCACGCCGTAGCCCAGGGACCATTCATAATTGTCCAGCAGCGACCACAGGAAGTAGCCCCGGACATCGGCGCCGCCGTCTATGCAGCGGGACAGCACCTCCAGTGTCTTTTGCACATACGCAATGCGGTTTTCATCGTGGACAACGCCGTTTTCGTCCGGCACCTCGTCTGTGCAGCCGGTGCCGTTTTCCGTGATGATGATCGGAATGTCCACATGATATTTCTTTTTCAGCAGATCCAGCACATATTCCAGCGCCTCGGCGTAGTAGAACGGAGGCTGGGCGCAGTCTGCATCTGCGCAGTCGAACTGGCCGTTGTAGAAGTTCAGGCCGTAGAAATCCAGCTTCTGCCGGATGGTTTCAAAATCCCCCGGCTCCGTCTGAGGAACCATCTTCTTTTCCTGCATATAGTCCGTCAGGTACGGGTCATAGCCGCCCAGGAACAGGGGGTGCAAGAACATCCCGTAACCCTCGCATTCATTGCTGAACCGGGCCAGGGCGATGTCCTGCTCGTTGTCCGGCCGCCGGGGGAAGTGGGGCCAGATATCCACCGTGATGCCGATTTTGGACTTGCGGAAGCCGTAGCTGCGGAACAGCTTCACCGCTTCGCCGTGGCAGACCAGCAGATTGTGGATACACTGCCGGGCGTATGCCTCGTCATTCAGCCCCGGCGCCAGGTATCCTTTGGCATGGCCAATATAGACGGCGATCGGCTCATTGAAGGTGATCCACAGCGGCACATCGTCGCCAAAATTCTCAAACAGCACCCTTGCATATTCCAGGTACCACTCCACAATTTTCCGGTTGCCGAAGCCGCCCTTGAGCTGCAAGGCATAGGGCAGATCCCAGTGATACATGGTGGCGCAGGGCTGAATGCCGTTTTCCTTCAGGCAGGCGATCAGCTCTTTGTAGTAGGCAATGCCCTGCTCGTTCACCTTTCCCGTCCCCTCCGGCAAGATCCGGGGCCAGGAAAAGGAAAAACGGTAGCTTTGAATGCCCAGCTCTTTGATCAGGGCGATGTCCTCCCGGAAGCGGTGATACTGGTCGCAGGCCACATCGGTCTTGTCGATCGTGCTGCCGGGCAGATGGCTGTAGACATCCCAGATGGACAAGCCCTTCCCGTCCTCCAGAATGGCACCCTCTACCTGCGCCGCCGCCGTGGCAACGCCCCACAGAAAATCCTTTGGAAAGTTCATGTTTTCCCCCTTATATTGCACAGTCGGAAACTGTGATCTTTTTTTCACAGAGATCCAGGCCGGGCCCGGTCACGGTAAGCCGGATCTCCCGGCTGCTTGGCAGCAGGACCGCCTGGCTGCGGCCATAGTAGGTGGTGTAGATGCCGGTTTCAAAGCGCTCCTCCGTCCTGGGGTTGGCGCTGCCGAAGCCCAAAAGCTCTGCGCCCTCCACCCGGAGGGTCAGGGTCTTGTCAATATTCCGCTCCACAACGCCGTTTTCGCCCACCAGGTCGATATTCACATACAGCGGCTGGCCCGCAGCGGCCTTTCCCTCCGGCTCGACACGCAGGGAAAGGGCCCCGGCGGCGGAAACCAGGCTGCTTTCGCCGGTTTTTGCGCCCGCCGCATCGTAGGCAACAGCGGTGAGGGTGCCGGGGGCATAGGGCACCCGGAGATCCGCCCGAAATTCTTCGCTGACCCTTGCCCGGCCCTGAGAAACGCCGTTCAGCAGCAGCTCGATCTCGGCGGCATCGGAATAGACCTCCACCTCGGCCATTTTCCCCTCGCAGCCCCTCCAGGCCCAGCTTGGCAGGGCGTTGGTTCCCCGCCAGGTGGCTTTATACAGGCTGGCCGGGTCCCGGTTCACCGGGCGCACGGCGATGTAGGGGGTCTTTCTGGCACCTCAGACCACGCTTGCCATGCCGGCCTCGGCATTGTCGTCCCCCAGAATGTCGAAGGCACCCACATCGCCCAGCAGCCAGGGGTATTTCTTTTCAAACACTTTGCCGTCAAATTGGTACGACCAGGCGCCGATGCCCACTTCGCCGATGTAGTCCCATGCCGTCCACATGAAATCCCCATAGAGATAGGGCAGCTTTTCCACCAAGGCCCAGTTGGTGGGCAGATCCTGGGGAAAGGTCTCGCTGCCCACCAAAATCCGCCCGGGGTGCTGCACGGCATCGGATTTATACCGGGAGGTGGCATAGTTGTAGCCCGCCACATCCAGCCGGTCCAGGCAGGGGGACGATGCTTTGTCCACCCGCTCATCGGCGGCCCCGGCGATCATCCGCCGGCCCCGCTCACCGACCCGCTTGTTAAAATCCGTGGAGCTGATAGGCTCCCCCGTCACGGGCTCCTGCGCATCGCCGGACATATCAAGCGCCAGCTTGCGCATCATGATCAGGGTGGGATTGATGCCCGCGGTGGTGGGGCGGGTGGCATCCAGATCGTGGAAGGCCGCCACCAGCTTTTCGGCCATTTCCACGCCTTGCTCGATATACGGCTCGGTCACCTCGTTGCCGATGGAGTACATGATGACACTGGGGTGGCTGTAATCCTTGGCGACCATGGCCTGCACATCCTGCTCCCAATGCTCCGGGAAGCGGCAGGAATAGTCGCCGGCGGTTTTGTGATCGTACCACATATCCCAGCCCTCGTCCATGACATACATACCCAGCTCATCGCAGGCCTCCAGCAAGCTGCGGCACATGGGATTGTGGGCGGAGCGAATGGCATTGAAGCCAAAGCTCTTCATTTTCCGCACCCGGCGGTACTCGGACACAGCATAGCTCCTTGCGCCGATCACGCCGTTGTCGTGGTGTATGCAGCCGCCTCTCAGCTTGACGGATCTCCCGTTGACAAGCAGGCCCTCATAGCTCCACGCCAGGGTGCGAATGCCGAAGCGGCACTGGGCCGTATCCTCTCCCACACGGACACGGCAGGTATAGAGGTTGGGGTGTTCTGCGCTCCAGAGCCGGGCATTTGGAATTTCCATGGTCACATCGTCCCCGGAAGCGGCGGCCACGACCTGGGCACCGTCCAAGATCTCAACAGCCACCTGACCGCCTGTGTGGGCCGTCTTTACCCGGATCACCGCCGGAGCATGGGAGAGGGTGGTCACCCGAATGCCCTCCGGGGCGATCCGGTCCCCCTTGCCGGTGAACAGCCACACGGGCCGGTAGATGCCGGCGCCGGAATACCAGCGGGAATTGGGCACGACCGTGTTGTCCACGGTTACATGGACGGTGTGGGGCTTGCCGTCTGCCAGATGGGAGCAGTCCACGAAGCAGTCCCCATAGCCGTAGTGGGCAAATGCCGCCGGCTCCCCGTCCAGGGTGATGGTTCCCGTGGGATAGATGCCCTCAAACAGCAGCGTGGCGCTCATTCCCGCCGGGAGGACAAACTCCTTTTCATATTCATAGCACCCGCCGCCGAAGTACGCCCCGCCGGAGCCGGACAGGTTCCCTTGCTTCCGCTCCTCCAGGAGCATGGCGTCGTGGGGAACGGACACGCTCTTCAGCTCCTCACCCCTGCGGCCAAAGCGCCAGCCGGAATTGAAATCAGATCTCTTCATGAAAACATCCTTCCTGATCCATAAATTCTGCGGGAGCTGCTGCCGGTTCCGCAGCGTTCCCATATTTGAAAGCGCAGGCAAAGATCCCAGGCGGGCCGCAGGTCACGCTTCCCGGCCCAGGGTATAGAATTTTCTGCTCTTGCCGGGGATGATCTGGTCCTCCGTGACCTTGAAGGAGCCGGTCAGGCGGATATCGTCGGCGGCGGCGCCCACCAGCACGGTGAACGCACCCTGTTCGATTTTCCACTCATGCGCCCGCTTCCGGGTCAGGAACGCGGTCTGGCTGGGATGGAGGGCAAAGGAAACGGTCTTTTTCTCGCCGGGGGCCAGGGTCACCCGGGCAAAGCCGTACAGCTCCATGCTGGGCCGCACCATGGAGGCGCACTCGTCCCGCAGGAACAGGTAGGGGATTTCCGTGGCCTCCGCCCTGCCGGTGTTCTCGATGTCCACCGAAATGTTTACCACCTCGTCCGGGGCACATTCCGCCCGGTCGATGCGCAGGTTGGAATAGGCAAACTCCGTGTAGTGCAGGCCGTGGCCGAAGTAGTACCGGGGCGCATGGGAGCCGTCCACATAGTTGGTAAAGCCGATGCTCCTGGCCTGGGTGGTGCCGGAGCCAAAGGGCTGGTAATAGTACACCGGGATCTGACCGGCGTTCACCGCCACGCAGACCGGCAGCTTGCCGCTGGGGCTGATTTTGCCCAGAAGCACATCGGCAATGGCCTCGGCGCCGGTCTCCGACGGGCACCAGCATTCCAGAATGGCGTCCAGCTTTTCGTCGGCGATGTCGCTGGAAATGGGCCGGCCGGAAAAATGCAGGCCCACCAGGGGCTTGCCCAGCTTGGATACCTCGGCAATAAAGGCCTCCTGGCAAGGGGGCAGGCCGATGTCCATGGTGTCGATGCCCTCGCCCATGGTGCAGATGGAGCCGCTGCCCCATTTGCCGCCCAGGGTCAGCAGAACCAGGTCGGCATCCCGGGCAATTTCCAGAGCTTCAGCGAACCGGGAGGTGTCGGTGCCGTACTTGGGATAGCCGTAGGCATATCGGATTTCCGCCTCCGGCATCCGGGCGGTCAGCTCCTCCAGCAAATTCCGGCAGCCCGGCTTCTGGAGCTTCAGCACGGCATCAAAACCCGCCTGCTCATCGTCCTGCACCTGGGAGCCGGGGAGCAAAATATTTTCGGGGCGGTCTTTCTTGTCGGACTGGCCCACGCCCGCCATGGAGTTGGTGGCGGCCAGCAGCGCCGTTGCCATATCCATGTGGGTGTAGCCGCCGAAGAAGTACCGGGCGTTGTTTGCGTGACAGCCGATGACCGCAATTTTCTTCACATTGCCCGAAATGGGCAGCACCTGCTCATTTTTCAGCAGCACCAGGGACTCCCGGGCGGACTGCAGGGAAAGCGCCCGGTTTTCCGGCTGGTCATAGATTTCCTGAATTTTTTCAAGATCCAGAGCAAAGGGGTCGTCGAACAGGCCCATGCGGAACTTGGCGGTCAGCACCCGCTTAACCGCCCGGTCCAGCAGGGCCATGTCCGCCGTGCCGTCCTTGAAGCGCTGGGCAAATTCCTTGGAATTGTAGCACTGGGGCATGGGCAGCTCCTGGTCCATGCCGGCCTCCAGAGCCATCAGGCCCACATCGGTCATGCTCTCACCCACATGGTCGAACTCATGGGCATTTCCAATTCCGCCGTAGTCGGAGAACACACAGCCGTCAAAGCCCATTTCGTCCCGGAGTATCTCTGTCAGGAAGTAGTGGGAAACGGAGAACGGCTCGCCGTTGACGGCGCAGTAGCAGGGCATCACGCCCCGGAGCTTGGCCTCTGCAATGGCAGCCTGGAAGGGCTTGCCGAAAATTTGCAGATGATCCCGGTCGCACAGATCGGCATTGGCACCGTGAATGCCGCCGGAGGAGGCGTGAAAGCCGTAGAAGTGCTTGGCGACTGCATCCGCCTGTTTTTTGGCAACGGCAGCTTTCTGAATGCCCTTCGTATAGGCGGTGCCCATGGCGCTGACCAGGGTGGGGTCCTCGCCGTAGCTCTCGCCACAGCGGCCCATGCGGGGATCCCGTGCCACATCTAACACCGGGGCCAAAATGCGGGTAAAGCCGCAGGCCAGCTCCTGCCGGGCGACCATTTCGCCCAGCTTTTCCTCCAGCTCCACATCAAAGGAGGAGCCACGGCTCACGCCGGAGGGGATGGAGGTGCTGCCCTGGGTAAAGGAGCCGCACAGGCCCTCAATATGGAAAATGGCGGGAATGTGGTGGGGGCTGCGCTCCATAATGTCCGCTTGCACCTTGCGCTGCCAGGCGGCCACTTCCGCAACGGTTTTCATATCCCGGACACACAGGCAGCTGATTTCGCCCATGCCGTTTTGCAGGAAGGGCAGCATCCGGTCATACAGGCCCTCGATGTACAGAATACCGGCAATTTGGGCGACCTTTTCGTCCACGCTCATGTCGCCCAGAAGCGCCTGGGCTTTTGCTTTGCATTCTTCGTTTGTCATCGCATTCACCACAATTAGGAATTGAGCGCGGCGATCAGGCCGTCCAGCTGCGCTGAGGTCATGACACCGTAGGTCACCAGGGAGCCAAGGGGCATTTCAAACATCATGGATCGGACGATTTTGTCGCTGCCCTCGCCCATGTTCTTGTTGTTCTCCTCGGCCGCCGCCTCGGAATGGGCCTTGCGGGCGGCCAGCATCTGCTCCACAAAGGCCCGTCCACGGGCGAAGCGCATCAGCTCGCCGATGGTGGTCAGGCCGGTGACATGGGCAGGCAGCTCCACGGTTCCCGTCACATATACTTCGCCGCTCAGGCGGATATCCCGGCTGGAAGCGCCGATTTCCACGAAGAAGCGGCCGCTTTCCACGAACCAGTCGTGAATTTTCGTTTCATAGTAGGCAAAGGAGCGCTTGTCCAGGGTAAAGCAAAGCTCCTGCTCCTCGCCGGGGTCCAGGAACACCTTGTTAAAGCCTTTCAGTTCCCGCACCGGGCGGCGGACGGAGCTTTCCTCGTCCCGGACATAGAGCTGCACGGCCTCCGCACCCGCCACACTGCCCACATTTTTCACCTTGCAGCGCACGGTCAGGGTATCGGTGTCCTGCATTTCGGACTTCTCCAGCTGCAAATCGCTGTATGCAAACCGAGTATAGGACAGCCCAAAGCCAAAGGGGAACAGCACATCCATCTGCTTTTTGTCATAGTAGCGGTAGCCGATGAAGAGATCCTCCGCATAGTGGACCGCACCGTTCTCTCCGGGGAAGTTCAGATAGCTGGGATTGTCAGCCAGCTTCTTCGGCCAGGTTTCGCTGAGCTTGCCGCTGGGTGTCACCTCGCCGTAGAGCAGCTTTACCGCCGCGGTTCCCACACTTTCGCCGCCCAGGGCCATGTAGAGAACGCCTTTCACCTTTTCCAGCCAGGGCAGCTCCATGGCGCTGCCGCCGTGGAGGACGACTACGGTGTTGGGATTGGCCGCCGCCACCGCTTCAATGAGCTTATTCTGGTTTTCCGGCATGGCCAGGGTGTCCCGGTCGCCGCCCTCGGACTCATAGCTGTCCGGCAGGCCGGCAAAGATCACAGCGGTCTGCACCTTTTTCGCCAGCTCTACCGCTTCGGCAAGGAGCGCTTCGGCGTTGTCCTTTCGGTGGATATCGTAGCCCTGGGCGTAGGGGATCTTATGACCCGCCGCTTCCAGGGCGCTCACGGCGTGGGGCACATGGATGTGGCTGGAGCCGGAGCCTTGATACCGGGGGCTGGCGGCAAATTCCCCGATAAAGGCCACTTTTTCATCGTTCAAAGGCAGAATTTCACCCTCGTTTTTCAGCAGAACGGCGCATTTTGCGGCCAATTCGCCGCTGAGGACGGTGTGGGCTTGCCGGTCGATGCTCGTATCCGGCCTGCGGTTTTCCAGATAATCCGCCACGAATTGCAGCATATTCCGAACGGCCCGATCCAGATCCTCCTCTGCCAGCGCTCCGCTTTTCACCGCTTCGATGATTTTTTCGTCCTGAACGCCGGGGCCGCCGGGCATTTCCAGATCCAGCCCGGCCTGGATGCCTTTCACACGGTCCTTCACGGCGCCCCAGTCGGTGACCACGAAGCCCTTGTAGCCCCACTTCTCCCGGAGAATGTCCGTGAGCAGCAGCTTGTTTTCCGAGCAGAAGGTGCCGTTGATGGCGTTGTAGGCGCACATCACGCTGCGGGTGCCGCCCTTTTTCACCGCCGCTTCAAAGGCGGGCAGGTAGATCTCGTTCAGTGTCCGCTCGTCCATCTGGCTGGAGCCGCTCATGCGCCGGGTCTCCTGGTTGTTGGCGGCAAAGTGCTTGACACAGGCGGCAACGCCCTGCTCTTGCAGGCTCTGAATATAGGCGGCGCCCAGCTCTCCGGCCAGATAGGGATCCTCGGAGAAATACTCAAAATTCCGCCCGCACAGAGGACTGCGCTTCATGTTCAGCCCGGGGCCAAGGAGCATGGCCACATCCTCCGCCTGGCACTCCTGCCCCAAGGCAGTTCCCAGGGTGTGCAGCACTGCCCGGTCAAAGGAGTTGGCCAGGGCGCTGGCGGTGGGATAGCAGTTGGTTTCAATGCTCACATTGATGCCCAGATGGTCGCCCTCTCCCACCTGCTTGCGCAGGCCGTGGGGGCCGTCGCACATCATGGCGCTGGGCACCCCCAGCCGCTCCACAGCTTTGGTGTGCCAGAAATCTCTGCCGGAGCAAAGACTGGCCTTTTCCTCCAGGGTCATCTGTGATAGGATCTGTTCCACATTCATAGCAATTTCTCCTCGCATGATCAGATTTGCGGATATCTTCCCCCTCATTCGGGGCAGGACTTCTCATTTATGTATTATACACGATGTTCCGCAAAAAAACTATCATTATTTCGGCCAATTTTACAACAACACCGACTTCATCTGTAAGAGTGGACAGACGAACCCTGGGAGCGAACCACTCACGCACGCTATAATAGGCAAGGCGGTCACTTTTACTATAAAAGCGGAAGGGCACCCGCCCACCCGCACTATAACAGAGGGGGGGAACA
>CAYLHM010000038.1:0-10152 GCA_964383485.1 uncultured Oscillospiraceae bacterium | reverse complement strand
TCGCTTCGATTAACACTTTCAACAAGAACGGCCGTCCACTGGGTGGGCGGCCGTTCTTTTGCTAAATGGAATGAATGATCCGATCTATTCCGGCGATCTGATCGTCGGACAGATGGGCCATTTCTTTGAGGATCCGGCGCAGGGGCTTGTCCCGCATGGCGTCCGGCACACGGGATATTCCGGGCATCCGCTTTTCCAGGGCCGCAGCAGCCACCGGGTCGGCCATCAGGTCGGCAACGCAGTCGTCCACGCAGTAGATGTTCTTCATGGGCCGGGCCGTGCGGTAGGTGTAGGTATAGCTTCCGGCGCCCAGGGTGCAGCGCTGATCCGAATAGGGCAGGATCAGCTCCGCTTCACAGCCAAAGGGGATCTCCACCTGCAAATGCAGATCGTAGGGATCCAATGCTTTCCAGGCAATGCGGTAGGTACCGGCGGCGGAACGGTAGCGATAGTCCATACTGCCCAGCCGTGCATCCGGCACCGGGGCGATCACGGCTCTGCGGAAGCCGGGGGCCGCCGCTTTCAGCCCGGCGGCGTATTCGCTCAGCCACTGGAAAATGGAGCCGTAGGCATAGTGATTGAAGCTGTTCATGCCGGTGGAGGACACACTGCCGTCGGGGTCCATGCTGTTCCAGCGCTCCCAGATGGTGGTGGCGCCCAGGTTGACCTCGTACAGCCAGCCGGGGTATTCCTCGTTCAGCAGCAGATCGTAGGCCCGGCGCTCCATGCCGCTGTCCGTCAGGGCGGCGCAGAGGAAGGGCGTACCCACAAAGCCGGTTTGCAGCTTGCCGCGGGTCTGATCCAGCTTTTCCTTCAGCCGCCGGCTGCACTTGACGGCGTTGGGGGACAGCTTGTTTTGCAGCGCCAGCACCAGGCCGGTCTGGGTATCCACACAGCAGCGCCCGCCGGGGGCGAAAAATTCCCTTTGAATGTACGCCGTCAGCTTGTCCGCCAGGGCGCCGTATTTTTCCGCCTCCGCCGTCTTTCCCAGCAGGGCGGCGGCATCTGCCACGATTCGAGCGCTGTTGCGGTAGTAGATCTGGGCGATATAGGCCACATCGGTGCCGCCCAGGCACTGGTCCGGGCGATGATCCGGGTGATCCAGGGCCAGCCAATCGCCGTAGTGGAAATGGCGGCTCCAGCCGTGATCCTCCCCGTCCAGCTCCGTCACATAATCCACCCAGGAGGCCATGCTGTCGAACTGCTCGGCCAGGATGGTTTTGTCGCCGTAGATCTGGTACAGGTTCCAGGGGATGATGGTGCAGGCATCGCCCCAGACACAGGCGGTACCCTGATACGCCTGATCCAGCGAGGGAACGATATCCGGCACCATGCCGCCCAGGTTCTCCTGCTCGGTGGCCATATCATGGAGAAATTTGCGGTAAAACGGGTAGCACTGCCGCAGATAGCAGGCGGTGGCGGAAAATACCTGGGCATCGCCCGTCCAGCCCAGGCGCTCGTCCCGCTGGGGGCAGTCGGTGGGCACATCCAGGAAGTTGCCCTTTTGGCCCCACTGCACATTGTGAATGAGCTGATCGACCTTGCCGTGGCCGGTGGTCATGTACCCGGTCTGGGGCAGGTCGGAATACAGCACCAGGGCGGTGAAGTCCTCCGCCTTCAAATCGGGCAGGCCCTGGATCTTCACATAGCGGTAGCCGTAGAAGGTAAAGACGGGCCGGACGGTCTTCTCGCTGCCGTCGCTGATATAGGTGTATTCCGCCTTGGCTGTGCGGAGATTTTCGTTGTAAAAGCAGCCGTTCTGCAGGACTTCCCCCACTTGGACGAAGATTTTGGCGCCTTTCTCCGCCTGCACACGGAGCGCAAAGGTGCCGACCAGGTTTTGCCCCAGATCCAGCACCAGCTCCCCCGCCGGGGTGCGGATCAACCCAACGGGCTTCACGCGCTCCTGCACCCGGACGGGCAGGCTGTAACGCTCCACCAGGGGCGCCGCCTCCCGGGTGACCGTGACCGCCTCCGGGGCCGTTTCGGGGAGGGTATCGTCCCGAATTTCGCCATCGTAGATGGAGGACTCCAGGTAGGCGCTGCGCTTGACGGTCCAGCGTTCGTCGGTGCAAAGGACTTCCTCGCTGCCGTCGGCATAGGACAGATGCACTTCTGCGATCAGCTTGGCGCTGCTGCCGTAATGCCCCGGATCGCCGGGCTTGGAGAAATAGCCCAGCCGCCCGGCATACCAGCCCTTGCCCACCGTGACGGAGAGCCTGCCGCCGCTGCGCAGGGCTTCGGTCACATCATAGGTCTGGTACTGGAGCCATGCCCGGTAGTTGTTGCAGTAGGGGGTCAGGCATTCGTCCCCGACCTTTTGGCCGTTGATCTCCGCCCGGTAAAGGCCCAGGCCGCAGATATACAGCCGGGCGCTTTTGAGCTTCTTCTCCACGGCGATTTCCCTGGAGAAGACGGGGTGCCGCTGCTGATTTGCGCAGGTGATCCATTTTGCCTGCCACGGCTCCTCCCGCTTGCCGGTCTCGAACCAGTTCACAGCGCTGGTCGCCGTATCGCCGTTGTCGGCGGCCACCTGCACCGTCCAGTAGTACCGGGTGCGGGGCTGCAGATCCAGGGGGATTTCGGCGGCAATGCTGTCCAAATCCGCTTCGCCGGAGTCGAAAATTTCTTCCTCCATATCCGGCCGTAGAGAGATGCGAATGCGGGCAAATTGTTGGTTTTTCCCGGTTGTTTCCGTCACATTCCAGGAAAAAACGGTTTTCTCCATCTGAAAACCCAGGGGATTGGTCAGATGGTTGACTTCGCAGTTGACGATGTTCATAGCTTCACCTCATACTAATGAAATCTAGGCATTTTTCTGAATTCGTATAGCACATCTCACCCCGGAGAACGATCGGGATCACGACGCACTTTATAAAAAAGCCGACGATTTTTCACAAATCCAGCCCTCGCAGAAAGGCCTCCGACAGCCGCAGGATCTGATCCGCCATTTCCTCCGGCGGCTCCTGCATACCGGTGTGTACCCAGTATTCGATCACGCCGCAGCAGCCGCTGATCAGGAACGGATAGTTCACGCTCCAGTCCCCGTTTCCCTGCTCCATACCCGGAAAGCCGGTGATTCGCTTTTCCATGCAGCGGTAGCAGCAGCCCACCACCTGGTGCAGAAAGCTGTCCGACCGGCCCTGCGCCTGGAACAGCACGAATGCCCCGGCATCACTGCGCAGTGTTTCCAAAATCGACACGATCACACGCTGAATGCCGCTTTCTTCCACGGAATCCAGCAGCCTTTCAAATTTCCCGACGGCTTCCTCCTGGAGCTTGTCCATCAGGTCGTAGCAGTCCAGATAGTGCTTGTAGAAGGTTCCCCGGTTGATCTGCGCCAGCTCGCAGACCTCTTTGACCGTGATCTTTGCAAGGGGCTTTTCCCGCAGGAGCTTGCAGAAGGCCTCCTGAATGACCGACTGCGTATAGCGAACACGGAGGTCAGTTTTCATGCGGATGTTCCTTTCGTCAACAGATTTTCAAATAATGTCTGCAAAATGGCACGGCAGCCCAACACTGATGCTTGCTTCCCATTTCAAGATCCATTATAATGCAAGGCAGAAGAAAAGTCAACAGATGTTGACGAAAATATCACTTGTGCAGGAGGTTTTATTTATGGGAAACGAAGCGCTGTTCCGGGATAAGCCGGTTTGGAAGGGCATTTTCACCCTGGCGATCCCCGCCGTTTTCACAATTTTGATCATGGTGATCTATCAAATGGCCGATATGTTCTTCATCGCCATGCTGGAGGACGACACCCAGATCGCCGCAATTTCCGTGGTCAGCCCGGTGTTCAGCATTGCAACCGCCGTGGGTACCATGCTGGGCGCAGGCGGCTGTGCGGTGATCGCAAAGATGCTGGGCGCCAAGCAGGAGGCGCAGGCCCGGGCCGTTGGGAGCCTGTGCATCTGGGGCAGCCTGCTGTTCGGCGTGATCTTTGCCGCAGCGGTCATTCCCGGCGCATCGGTCGTGCTGCGGATTTTAGGCGCAACGGAGGATCTATACGAATATTCCGGCACCTATCTGCGGATCCTGGCCCTGGGCGCCCCGGTGATGCTGTTCAGCACCACCATCGGCTCGGTGATCCGGGCGGAGGGCGCCATTATTCCCGGAATGCTCTGCAACATCGCCGGAACCGTCGCCAATCTGATATTGGATCCCCTGTTTATTCTGGTGCTGCACATGGGTGTCGCCGGTGCGGCCCTCGCCACCGTGATCGGCAACCTGGCCGCTTCCATTCTCCTGGGAGTGGTCATCAAAACGAAAACCCGTGTCCTCACCTTTTCTCCAAAGCCTGCGCTCCAACACCCGCAGCTCCTGCTGCACACCATGGCCGTGGGCCTGCCCAACGCCCTGAGCAGTGTCCTTTCCGGCATGACCAGCACCTTCAGCAACCAGCTTCTGGGGCTTTACGGCTCCGGGGCCATCGCCGCTATGGCTGCTGCGGGCCGGGCCAGCATGGTCATCTCCGTGGTGCAAATGGGCATCTGCATGGGGCTCTCTCCCATGCTGGCCTATAACTACGGTGCGGGCAATCTCCCCCGGCTGAAGGAAATCCTGGTCAAAACCGCCATTGTGACCGCAGTCTTCGGCCTTGCCGCCACCGGGCTGTGCTTTGCCTTCCGGGACACGCTGATCGGCCTGTTCCTGAAGGATACGGCCAATGTGGAGATCAGCCGGAGCTTTCTGACCTTCCTGCTCCTTGCCAGCCCGCTGCTGGGCTTCTTCTACCTGAGCAGCAACTATTTCCAGGCCGCCGGCAATGCGTTCCTGGCGACCCTGATCTCCGTGCTTCGCCAGGGCGCCCTGCTCATTCCCTGCCTGTACCTGTTCCATAAGCTCCTGGGCCTGCCCGGCATCGGCGTGGCCCATCTCGCCAGCGATATGTTGTCTGTGGGTATTTCCTGCGTGCTTTTCGCAGCGGCCTGGAAGAAGCTGGCCAAGAAATCCAAAATCTCTGCGTAACACCGCACCGATAACGAAATCGGCCAGCCCCGAAAGACTGACCGATTTTTGAACCAGATCTTCGGCGCAAACGCTTCCGTCCCTCCCAACGGGAGCGGCTATATCAGCTTCTCAAATACGGGCAGGCTGCGCTGGATCATGCCGGGATCCACGCAGTAGGACACCCGAAAGTAGCCGGGGCAGCCGAAATCGTCCCCAGGCACTAGCAGCAGCCCCAGCTCCTTGGCCTTTTCCGAAAAGGCCTTGGCATCGCCGCCGGGGGCTTTTACAAAGAGGTAGAATGCGCCGTCAGGCCGGGCCAGCTCGTAGCCCATGCCCCGCAGGGCGCTATACAGGGTCTGGCGGTTCCGGTCGTAGACGGTCAGATCCGGGCGCAGGTGGGCGCAGCGGGCCAGCACCTTTTGCCATAGGCTGGGGGCGCACACATGGCCGCAGGCCCGGGCCGCTCCGGCGATGGCGGCGTACAGCTCCTGGGCATATTCCGCCTGCCGGGGCACATACACATAGCCGATCCGCTCACCGGGCAGGGACAGGGATTTGGAATAGGAGTAGCACACCAGCGTGTTTGCGTAGAGATTGGGGATAAAGGGCACCTGCACCCCGCCGTAGGCCAGCTCCCGGTATGGCTCGTCGGCTACAATATAAATGGGGTGGCCGTACTCCCCGCTCCGGGCGGTCAGCAGCTCCGCCAGCTTTTTCAGGGTCTTCTCGGTGTAGACCACGCCGGAGGGATTGTTGGGGGAGTTGATGATGACGGCCCGGGTGTGGGGGTTCAGCAGGGCCCGGACGGCATTCAGATCGATTTGAAAATCCGGAATATCCGGGGGCACCACCGTCAGCCGGGCGCCCGCACCCTCTACAAACACCTTATATTCGGGAAAATAGGGGGCGATGGCCAGAAATTCTGCATCTTCCGCCGCCAAGGCCCGGAACACCGCCACCAGCTCCGGGGCGGCACCGCAGCCGATGAACAGATCCTCGGCCCGTGCGCCGCAGGAAAAGCGGCTGTCCAGATCCTGGGCGATGGCCCGGCGGCAGGCCTCGTCACCGTTGGCGGAGGTGTAGCCGTGGAGACTCACGCTGTCACATTCGCTCAGAAGCTGACGGACGGTCTGCTCGATCTGGGGCGGAGCGGGCAGGGAGGGGTTGCCGATGCTGAAGTCATAGACCTGATCCGCCCCCACCTGGGCGGCTCTTTTGCGCCCGTATTCAAACAGCTCCCGAATGCAGGAACGGTTGGAGCCCAGGGCATAGGCGGTTTGATCATACGGTTTCATAAGAAGAACTCCTTTCATACAGTGGCGTGGCGGGCTCAAGGCCCTGGGGACGGTAGGTCACGCTGGCAATGGGCTTGCCGGAAATGCCGTATTTGGGGGAATATCCAAACAAATTGATGTATTTTTCCAGGTCGCTGCGCTCGGCCTCCATGGCCTCCATCACCGCCAGGGTGGCCAGCACATCGTCCACCGCCCGGTGGGAGTTCACCACCTGGCCGCCCAAATTGTAGGCGTCGATGGCATTGGCCAGCCGGTGGGGAAAGGCCCGGCGGTCCCGGTACACCGTGAGCAGGTCCAGCTTATCCTTCCCCGCCAGCACATCGGCCCGGCGGCAGCGCAGGAGGAAATAGTACAGGAAGCTCAGGTCAAACTGGGCATTGTAGGCCAGCAGCAGGGTGCGCCCGTCCAGCAGGCGGCAGAGGTCCCGGCAAAGCTGCTCCTTGGAAATGCCCCGCTGGGCCAGGGCCTCATCGGTGATGCCGGTGAGCCCCACGATTTCCGGCGGCACCCGGTTGCCGGGGCTGAGGGCCACCAGCTCGTCATATTGCTCCGCCACCCTTGGCCGGCCCTCCGTCCGCTCCACCGCCACGGCGGAAAACTCGATGATCTCGTCACGGGTGTAGCTTAGGCCGGTGGTTTCGGTGTCCAACAGCAGCAGCCGGTCGTAGCGGCTGAATAATTCCTGAAATTTTTCCATTTTGCTCCTCATTTTCCGTCTGCCAGGGCCAAAGCCCGGCAGAATTTGCTTTTTTCCTCTGCTTTTAGGCCATATTTCCGGGCCAGCGCCCGGGCATAGGCCACGGCGGCATCCTGCGCGCCGCTTTTCAGCTCCACCTCCACCTCCCAAAAGGGCTGCTCCCGTCCTCCGCCCAGCAGCGCACCCTGATCCAATGCCAGCTCCAGGGTGCAGTCGGCCAGGGCGACGGTCTTTGCCAGCCGGGTAAAGCGGGCGCCGCACACCGGCACGAAGTCCGCCCCGGATAAGTCCTCCAGCCCGCCCAGGGGCAGAAGCGCCTCAGCGGCGGCGGGCAGCTCCGGGCCCTCCAGCTCCCATTCCCCACGGCTGTGGCCTGCCTGGGGCGTTTTGAGTGTACACACCGCACGGCCGTTTTCCAGCCGACGGCGCAGGGTGCAGCGGCGGGCAGACAGATCCCTGCCGGGGGTGTCGTAATAGGTGGTTTCCATGGCGATGGGGCACAGCCCCGAAAATTGCGCTGCCATGGCGTTCAAAATATCCGCCGTGGCGGCGTATTTCAGCTCAAATTCTCTGCCCATACTTCGGCTTCCCTCCATAAAGTTCATGTTCTGCCGTTCATTATACACCATTGGAGCCTCAGATGCAAGAAACTTTCTGCGCCTACCGCTTCCGACAAAAAAATACCCAGCTTCTGTGGTAGGATTATGCTAAGCATTGGCGAAGGGAATGTGGTACATATGATGGTTTCTTTAGATGTTTATGTGCGCCGGGGACGGCGGGTCCTGCGGCGGGCGCTGGCAAACCCCAGGCTGCACGCCCTGGCTCAAAGCGGCGGCTGCCTGCTGGCGGGCTTTTTCATGGCGGCGGCGAGCCTGGGCAGCAGTCCCCAGCCCCTTGCCCTGGGCCTGGTGTGCGCCGCATCGGGCTGGCCGGCCCTGCTGCTGGGAGCGGGGAGTATGCTGGGCTACGGCATTTTCTGGGGCGGTGCCGGGACGCAGTGCGTGGTCTGGGTGATGGCCGGACTGCTGGCGGCGGTGCTGCTGGGCGGCCGGGAGCTGCTGCGCCAATCGCCTCTGCTCATGCCCGCCCTGTCCGGGCTGATCGTGGCGGCGGCGGGCCTGTTTTTCCAGGTGCGCATGGGCGATACCACCCCGGTGGCCATGTATCTGCTGCGCATCGCCCTGGCGGCCCTGTCCACGCTCCTTTTTTCCATGGCGGCGGAGCGGCGGGACCCCCTGATCGACTGGGCCGTGTGCGCCCTGGGGGTACTGGCTCTGGCCCAGGTGGCGCCCATTTCCTATCTGAGCCTGGGCTATGTGGCCGGAGCCGCCCTGAGCTGTGTGGGGGCGCTGCCGGCGGCGGCCATGGCCGGCCTGGCTCTGGATCTGGCCCAGATCACCCCGGTGCCCATGACGGCGGTGCTGAGCCTGGCCTATCTCCTGCGCCTGCTGCCCCTGGGCAGAGGAAAGTGGCGCAACCTCACCCCGGCGGCGGTGTTCCTGCCGGTCATGGCCCTGGGGGGCGTGTGGGATCTGCACCCCCTGCCGGGCCTGGTGCTGGGCGGCGCTGTGGCCCTGCTCATTCCCAAGGCCACGGATCTTTCCCGGCGGCGGGGGGAGACCGGCGTGGCCCAGGTGCAGCTGGAAATGGTATCCGGGGTGCTGGAGCAGGCCCGCCAGCTGCTGGAGGATTTGGATGAGCCGCCCATTGATGAGCCGGCCCTCATTGCCCGGGCCGCCGAACGGGCCTGCAGCGGCTGCCCCTGCCGGAAAAACTGCAAGGAAAAGCCGGACGAGCTGCCCACCCAGCTTTTGCATAAGCCCCTGGGCAACGGGGCGGATCTGCCCCTGGCCTGCCGGAAATCCGGGCGGCTGCTGGGAGAGCTGCGGCACAGTCAGGAGCAGCTTCGTTCCATTCGGGCGGATCGGGATCGGCGGCTGGAGTACCGGGGGGCCGTGGTGCAGCAATATGGGTTTTTGTCGGAATATATGCAGGCGGTGGCGGATTCCCTGGCCCGGCGAAAGGAGCCGCCGGCGGTGTGGTTCCGGCCGGAAATCGCCGTATGCTCGGCCAGCCGGGAGCGGAGCAACGGGGACCGCTGCCTGTGGTTTGCCGGGGTGGAATGCCGGTATTATATCGCCCTGTGCGACGGCATGGGCACCGGGGAGGAGGCCGCCGCCGAGGGCAAGCGCAACGGGGAGATCTTGCGGCGGCTGCTCACGGCCGGGTACCCGCCGGAACACGCCCTGCGCACGGTGAACAGCCTGTG
The DNA here is from genome assembly GCA_964383485.1 of uncultured Oscillospiraceae bacterium. Classification (GTDB taxonomy): domain Bacteria; phylum Bacillota; class Clostridia; order Oscillospirales; family Oscillospiraceae; genus Faecousia. Next base: position 941 of record CAYLHM010000038.1, on the reverse strand, counting down.
CGCCCTGCGGGGACAGGCAGGGGCGGTGACGGTGGATCTGGCGGAGCTGCGGCTGGATACCGGCAAGGCCACGGTGTATAAATGGGGAGCGGCGCCGTCCTATCTCATCACCCGTGGGGAGCCTGTAAAAATCGGGACAGCCACTCCGCCTCCGGGCCTGTCCGCACTGGACGGACAGGAAACGGTGGAGCGACTGTCCCTGCGTCGGGGGGAGACGCTGGTGCTGCTCAGCGACGGCGCAGGGGGAGAGGAGTCCCTGCGATACGCCTGGGAGCGGGCCGGGGAGCCTGCCGGGGAACTGGCAGCGAAGATTTTGGAGCTGGCTGACGGATCGGACGACGCTACGGTGGCCGTGGTGCGGCTCAATCCCGTCGGCCCGGGGGTATCATAGCACAAAAAAAGTGAAAAATTTGTCGAAACACAAGATGTAGACGGATATTTTCCAAAAAAACCACAAGATTTAGGGTTTCCGGCAGAAATATCCCGCAAAAAGCGGTACAGCGGCGCATTTTGGGACACCGTTCAGCAAAAAACGCTTGACATACTGCGCAGTGCGTGGTATAATAAGCATAGAAAAAGGGCGCTGCCGATAGACGGTTAGCCCCCGAAGTTGTTACAAGAAGTAACCGCTTGGATTGGGACCTGGGCGGTTACTTCTTTTTTATGATCTGGATAATCAGATCGATCAAGGCAATCAGCATGGTGACGAACAGAAACAGTTCCTCGTAAGTAACCTCATGCACATTGACCACCCCCTTTCCGGGAAGGACAGGGGGCAAGAAGGATCACCCCCTGAAAATGGGGGCTTCACCGCCTACCGTTAAGGACAGCGCCCGGCACCCTTACGGATACCAAACATACCATAGCACAAAATCAGACAAAATGCAAGAAAAAATTTCTCCCTCGGAAAACACTTGACAAAGTCCCCGCCTGGGGGTATA
>CAYLHM010000037.1:0-10403 GCA_964383485.1 uncultured Oscillospiraceae bacterium | reverse complement strand
TGCTGTCCGGCTCCATCATCATCGAGAACATTTTCGTGGTCCCCGGCGTGGGCAACCTGTATATCAACTCCATCGGCGCACGGGACTACAACTTCTTCCTTCTGTTGTCGGCGTTCTATACCCTGATCGGTTTGGTGGCCGGCATCGTGGTGGATATCAGCTACGGCATCATCGATCCTAGAATTAGAATGGGGAGTAAGAAATGATGAACGACTTCAAGGATTATCCCGATATTCCCGCTGAGAAGTTTCAGCTTGTCAGCGATGAGGAGCGCCTGCACGACCAGAAGTTCAGCACGAAGCCGGTGGGCTATTTCAAGGATGCTTTCCGCCGCTTCTGCAAGAACAAATCCGCAGTGGTTGCGGCCATCATCATCCTGTGTCTGGCGCTGTATTCCCTGGTAATTCCCATCCTGGGCAGCACCAACTACACCGAAGTGCCCAAGGACACCACCTACCTGCAATACAGCAAGCTCCTGCCCAAAATCAGCTTCTTCACCGAGCATGGCATCCATTTCATGGACGGCGGCAGCAAAATGACCTTGGGCGAGGCCAATCTGATCTACTACCAGGCCATCGGCCAGGAAACCGGCCATGAGATCATCACCAAGATCTACGGTCAGTCCGTGGACACCTCCGGCAAGGTTTCTTATCAATGCCGGGTAGACAGCTATATCGCCAACGGCTTTGTGTATATGACCTTTACGGCGGATCAGTATCAGGCCATCCAGGATTGGCAGAACGAAACGGGGATCCAGGTTCTCTACCCCATCTCCGACACCGAGACGGTCTCCGACGATGCCAACATCTGGTACGAGGCCAATCAGAAGGGCGTTGCCAAGCTGGACAGCAACGGAAATCTTGTGGCGAACTACAAGACCACCGGCAGCGACGGGGACTATGACTCCCTGCGCATCGACGGCGATCCCGGCGCCGAGGATCCCACCGCTGCCGACCGCTACCGCTACGCCACCGTCACCGGCTCCTCCACCACCACATCTTATAAATGCCGGGTGTTCAAATACACCTACTTCCAGTACCGCTACGGCTACGAGCCTGCATTCGTGTTCGGCACCGACGGCTTTGGCCGGGATATTCTGACCCGCTTGGGAATTGCCGGACGGTTCAGCCTGGTGTTCGCCGTGTGCATCTCCGCCATCAACCTGTTCATCGGTGCCGTCTATGGCGCCATCGAGGGCTACTACGGCGGCGCAGTGGACATGGTCATGGAGCGTATTTCGGACATTCTCTCCCGTGTGCCCTTTATGGTGGTGGCCACTCTGTTCCAGCTCCATTTGGCGGCAAAGGTCGGGCCGATCGTATCGCTCCTATTCGCCTTCGTCTTAACGGGGTGGATCGGCATGGCATCCACCGTCCGTATGCAGTTCTACCGCTTCAAGGGCCAGGAGTATATTCTGGCGGCCCGTACCCTGGGCGCCAAGGACTCCCGGCTGATGTTCAAGCACATCTTCCCCAACTCTCTGGGTACCATCATCACCAGCTCGGTGCTGGTCATCCCCGGGGTCATTTTCAGCGAGTCCACCCTGACCTACCTGGGCATCGTCAACCTGGACAGCTCCACCATGACCTCCATCGGCACCATGCTGGCGAACAGCCGGCAATACCTGTCCACTTATCCCCATATGATCCTGTTCCCGGCACTGTTCATTTCCCTGCTGGAAATTTCCTTCAATTTGTTCGGCAACGGTCTGCGGGATGCCTTTAACCCGGCCCTGCGTGGTGTGGAGGAATAAGCGATGGATAAAATTCTAGAAGTTAAAAACCTGAAAATTTCCTTCCGCACCGACAACGGCACCCTCAAGGCCGTGCGGGATGTGTCCTTTGACCTGGCCCGGGGCAAGACCACGGCCATCGTGGGAGAATCCGGCTCTGGCAAGTCCGTCACCTCCAAGGCCATCCTGGGTATTTTGGCCGGCAACTCCATTGTGGAGGGCGGCAAGATCCTGTACGACGGCAAGGACCTGCTGCAAATCGGCGAGGACGAGATGTATCGGATCCGCGGCGACAAGATCTCCATGATCTTCCAGGATCCCCTGTCCAGCCTGAACCCGATCATGCGCATCGGCAAGCAGATCACAGAGGCCATGCTGCTCAAGAGCAAGGCCCATCGCAGAGATGCCCGCAATGATTTTAATACCATGCTCTCCCTGCTGAAGAAAAATATGATCTCCGCCTGCCCGGACAGCAGCGCCGAGATCGAAACCATGATCAAGACCTTCGACAAGTTTTGCATCCTGTCCACCAAGTTGGAGGGCAGCTACAACAAGGCGTATGAGGCGGCAGAGGAGCTGGCAGAGGACATTGGCGATTTCCTGTTCCAGATGAGCAAGAAGCAGAAGCTCAATTCCAAAGCCATTCTTGGAGAGATCGTCCACCGCCTGGGTACGGTGAAGGATTATTTCCTTACTGCGGATTACGACGAACAGCTCACCAAGGCCGCTGCCGAGCTGAAAACCCTTCGTGCCGGCTATCGGCAGCCCGCAAAATCCGCACCGGGCCAGGATCTTCCCCAGGAGATCCGGGCCAAGCTGGAATACATTCAGACCACGCTGGAGAAAATCACAGCCCAGGAGCGGCCGGATTTCTTCCGCATCGGATATTACAGGCTGTGCAACAGCAGTGAAAATCTGGCCTCCAGGGACATTTCCGAGCTGAATGAAATGACGCTCCGTTACCTGAATGAACATTTTATGGATCGGTTCCTGGAGCTGATGGAAAAGGGTGTGGAGTATTCCTACAAGGCTGCTCTGGACAAGAAAAAAGAGTGCATGGGGCACTTTGAGCAGGCCAAAAACTATTTCTCCGGGGAGATCACCAAGGCCGGTTCCGCAAAAGAAGTGAAGGAATTGGCCGACTTGGTGGAGGCCTCCATTAACAAGCTGGAGATCGTAAAGGACAGCGCCGCTTATACATTCCGCACCAGCATGACCGGCGCACTTTCCAAGTATTTCCTCGCAGTGGTCAACAATCCCAAGGAGGAGGCCCGCTACGCCAAGCAATCCAAGCGCCGGGAGGCCAAGATCGCACGGGGGAAGAATGTGGACTGGAAGGTCGTCCCGAAGGTCGTGTTTGACCTGGACGATATGAAAAAGTCTATGGTCGATACCATCAGCGAGCTGGAGCAGCACTTCGCAGATTATATTTCCAAGGAAAGCACCAAGGATTTTCATGCGGATAGCGTGGACATCATTGACCACCAGAAGAAGATGGCATCCGAGGTGGTATGCAAGGTCACAAAGGCGATGGCCAAGGCCAAAGCCCTTAAGATCATGGAGGAGGTTGGCATCAGCGAACCCCGCCGCCGCTTTAAGCAGTATCCCTTTGAGTTCTCCGGCGGTATGCGTCAGCGGATCGTCATTGCCATCGCCCTGGCGGCAGACCCGGAAATCCTGATCTGCGACGAGCCGACCACCGCATTGGATGTGACCATTCAGGCTCAGATCTTGGAGCTGATCAACAGGCTGAAGGAAAAGCACAACCTTTCCGTGATTTTCATCACCCATGACCTGGGCGTCGTGGCCAACATGGCCGACGATATCGCCGTGATGTACGCCGGCAAGATCGTGGAATACGGCACTGCCGATGATATTTTCTATGATCCCCGGCACCCCTACACCTGGGCGCTGCTGTCCTCCATGCCCGATTTGGACACCAACGAAAAGCTGGATGCCATTCCCGGCACGCCGCCGAATATGATCTATCCGCCGGTGGGCGATGCCTTTGCGGAACGGAACAAGTATGCCATGAAGATCGATTTTGAGATGCAGCCGCCGATGTTCCAGATCTCCGACACCCACTGGGCTGCCACCTGGCTCCTCCATCCCAATGCGCCCAAGGTGGATACACCGAAGGCGATTACCGACCGTATTGCCAGAATGAAGAAAGCAGGAGGTGCAGGCCATGAGCAGTAATATGGAAAACCGTGAAACCTTGCTTCGGGTGGAACACCTTTGTCAGTATTTTGGGCCGACCAAGGCTGTGGACGATGTCAGCTTCGACATCAAAAAGGGCGAGGTGTTTGGCCTGGTCGGTGAGTCCGGCTGCGGCAAAACCACCACAGGCCGGTCCATCATCAAGATCTACGACATCACCTCCGGCTCCATCTATTTCAAAGGCCAGCGGATCTGCGCCGGCACCAAGTCCTATCGGGATGAAATCGGCCAGCAAAACCAAAAGATCCGCCAGCTAAAAGCCCAGGGCGGCGAACAGGCGCAGGAGGAGATCGCTGCCTGCAAAGCGCGGATCGAAGAACTGCGCAAGGAGATCAAAAAGGCGAAGTTCGACCATAAATACTCCGATAAGGAATACGCCAGCAAGCTGGTGGCCCAGATCAAGGAGGATTATGCGCCCAAGCTGGCCAAGGCCCAGGGCGAGGAGCTGGCAAAGCTGAAGAAAAAATATTCTGATGAACTGCGGGTAGCCAGAAAGACCAAGCTGATCACCCAGATCCAGATGATTTTCCAGGATCCCATCGCATCTTTGGATCCCCGTATGACCGTCCGGGAGACCATTGCCGAGGGCCTGATCATTAACGGGATCAAAGACCAGAAGTACATTGACGAAAAGGTCTATGAAATCCTGGAAATGGTGGGCTTGGTACGGGAGCACGCGGGGCGCTATCCCCACGAGTTCTCCGGCGGTCAGCGCCAGCGTATCGGCATCGCACGGGCCGTCATTATGCAGCCCGACCTGCTGATCGCCGACGAGCCGGTGTCCGCATTGGATGTGTCCATTCAGGCCCAGGTCATCAACCTGCTGAACGATCTGCGGGATAAGCTGGGCTTGACCATCCTGTTCATTGCCCACGACCTTTCCGTGGTCAAGTATTTCTCCGATCGCATCGGCGTGATGTACTATGGCAAAATGGTGGAGCTGGCACCCTCCGATGAGCTGTTCGCCCATCCCCTGCATCCCTATACCAAGAGCCTGCTGTCTGCCATTCCCCTGCCCGATCCCCACAGTGAGAAGACACGGAAGCGCATTGTCTATAATGCCCTTGCAGCCCACGATTACAGCGAGGACAAACCCTCCCTGCGGGAGCTGAAGCCCGGCCATTTCGTAAGCTGCAATGATGCAGAGGAGCAAAAGTATCGCAAGGAGCTGGGACAGTGAAGCCATGGGTGGTTCGGCTGGTGAAATACGGCTGCTGCGCTGTGTTTGTCGTGCTGATTGCCTGCCTGGTGTTTTTCGGTTCCGATCCCCCCTTCAGTCAGATGGAGCGACAAGATCAGTTTCGTGTGCTGGCTGATGCCTTTACGGCGCCCGGTATGCTGCTGCTTTTGTCCGGGGGGCTGGTTGCCATGATCCGCCTGGGCGCAATGGATGGGATCGGCTATGTGGTGTCCTACGCCATTCACGGCCTCATTCCGGGAATGAGAATGAAGCAGGAATCCTATGCCGACTATTTGGAGCGGAAGCACGAGCGCCCGGTTCGGGGCTTTGGCTTCCTGCTGATCAGCGGCGGCGTGTCCATGGGCATTGCGCTGGTTTTCCTCATCGCTTACTCTGTATGCACATCATAAAATAGTACAAGAGCCGGGCATCGCCCGGCTCTTGATTTTTGGTTTTCTGTCATTCCATTTCGGATTTCCGGCAGCCTGCCGCTCCTCTGAGGGAGGAGCGGGTCGGCGTGCAGTTTGTTGACCGAAATGCTGCGAAAAACGCACTATAAAATATCCATGTCATTCCTCGACCCGCAAGCGCCTTCGGAATGACATCCGTTCCCTGTGGGCAAGGGGTTGCGCTAGACCGTTGGTGCTTACTGCAAAGAGGTAACGCTGTCCAGCTTTTGGCCGCAGGCATCCAGACAGGCCCTGCCGCCAATGACACACACACCGGCCTGGGCGCATACATCGTCCAAAATCCGGCTGAAGGCCTCCAGATCCTCCCGGCTGGTGTGCAAGATCTCCCGGAGAAAGCGCTGGCGGCTGGCGTGGTCTGTGCCGGTGAAGTAGCGCACCCCGGCGACCAGCCCCTTCAGGCGGGGGCTCATCAGGGGATCTGTGGCGGCCACGGTGCTGATGATGTATTTGTCCAGCCCCTCGCTGTCCCGGCAGAAGCGCCGCAGGGCTTCCCCGGCGCCGTCGAAGCTGTCCAGAGAGCGGTTGGGATCGGGATCCCGGTAGCTGGTCAGGGAGAGCGAGCCTTCGGAGCTTAGACCCATGTTGGCGCCGTAGGCCCCGCCCTTCACCCGAATGGTGTTCCACAGGTAGTCCAGCCTCAAAAGCTGTGCCGCCACCAGGCCGGAGCCGGTGCGCTTCTGCCCTAAGGCATACAGGTTGGCTGCCTTGGCGGCAAAGCCCACCTCCGCAGCGATGGCGATGCCCTCCCGGCGCACCGGGGCTGGCTGATAGCACTGCGTACTCCCCATGGGCAGGTCGGGAAGCTGTAAAATCAGGCCGGAGAGCCAGGCGGGATCCCAGGAGCCGGTGACGGCGGCAGTGAGCCGGTTGCGGCTGAACAGCTGCCTGCACAGCTCTTGAAGCTCCTGACCCAGTGCCGGGAAGCGGGCTTCAAAGTCCCGGTTCAGCTCTTGCAGGCGGCGCAGGTATTCCAGGCCGGAAATAGCCTCGTTCATGGCCCCGGCGGCGGAAAAACCGGCCCCGGCCCGCACAGCGGCATAGCGATTGCCGGACATGGAAACATCCTGCTCCATGGAGATTTGCATCTGCCGCAGCAGATGGCGGATGTGCTGTTCGTCGTCAAACAGGGAGCCGCCCAGCACCTCGCCCGTCAGGCGGGCCGCATCGTCCTTCTTCTGCTCCAGAGCGCTTACGCTCACCACCAGGCAGGGCTTCGCCGCCTCCGGGTGCCCATCGGGGGCCAGCACCATGGGGGACACGGTCAGGCTGCCCAGATTCCCGTCGATTTCCCTGCGCAGCTCCATCACGCCAAAATGCTCCGTTGCCACCTGGCCCAGGAGCTTGGCCAGCAGAGAAACCGTGCTGAGCTGATTTTGGGGCAGATCCGCCAGGGAGAAATAGAGATCCAGGTACACGATCCCGTCGGTTTCCAGGCCGTGATGCAGGCAGGTCACGCCCTCCAGGCTGTGCAGATTTTGGGGAATGTCCCCCACTTCCTCGGGAATGTCCTTCAGGGACAGCATGGGCAGGCTTGCCAGGGCCTCCGGGCTGTCCGGCTGCTGCTGGGCATGGCGCAGGGCCTGAAACTGCTCGATCACAGTCTGGACCTCCTCCTCGCTCCAGCCGGAGCGAATGGCCGCCAGCCGGGCCTGCTCCCGCTGCTGCTTTTCCTGCCCCAGAGTGGCCGAGGGCAGCAGGCAGAGCCGGGCCTGATGGGGGTTGTCCAGCAGGCATTCCGCCAGGAGCTTTTCAAACAGGCCCTCCTCCACGCCGGAGCGCAGCGCCTGGAAGATCGGCCCGAAGCACAGATTTTGGGCCGGGTCGCCGCCGTAGAGCCAGCTTTCCAGCACATTCATATTGTAGGCCAGCCCCCTGGGGAAGCTGCCGTAGTCCATTTCTCTGGACACAAATTCCAGATGGTTGATGGCCGCATGGAGCTGCCTGTGGTCCAGGCCCTGCTTTGCAAGGCCCTCCAGGGTGTCCTTTACGGTCTGCCACACCTGCTGCTGCTTGTCCGGGGCGGTGTTGCGCACCACCAGAAGCAGGTAATTCTGCTGCATACTGTCCTGGGGGGAAAGCTCCACATCCTCCGCCAAGCCCTGCTCCAGCAGGGCTTTTTTCAGGGGCGCTTCGTTGGAGCCGCACAGCACATCGGCCAGCACGGTGCAGGCCAGCCGCTTTTCCGGCTCGTCGAAGCGGCCGTAGACCCAGCCCTGGGCCAGCAGCACCCGGTTTTCGTCTGCTTCCTCCGGGCTGATCTCATAGGAGGCGCTGGAAAGTTCCGGGCGGACGGGCTTCTGCATGGGAATGTCCGCATCCACCGCCAGCCGGTCATAATCCCGGAGGAAGCCGTCCAGTTTGCCCAGCACGGTGTCCAGATCCACCTGGCCGTCCAGGAAAATTCGGGCGTTGGAGGGGTGATAGAACCGAGCGTGGCTGGCCAAATACTGCTCATAGTCCAGCTCCGGGATATGCTCGGGGTGGCCGCCGGACTCAAAGCCGTAGCAGTTGTCCGGGAACAGCAGCCGCTCCAGCTGCCCGATCAGCACCCGGTCGGGGTCTGCGTAGGCGCCCTTCATCTCGTTGTACACCACGCCGTTGCAGCGCAGCTCCCCCTGGGGACTGTCCAGCTCATAGTGCCAGCCCTCCTGGCGGAAGGCGTGGGGGTTTTCCACACTCAGGGGGTGGAGTACAGCATCCATGTACACATCGATCAGGTTCAGGAAGTCCTGATCATTCCGGGAGCAGACCGGGTACATGGTCATGTCCGGGGCGGTAAAGGCGTTGAGGAAGGTTTGCAGGGAGCTTTTCAGCAGCTCCACAAACGGCTCCTTGACCGGGTATTTCCGGGAGCCGTTGAGGACGGAATGCTCCAGAATGTGGAACACGCCGGTGTCGTCCTGGGGGACGGTCTTGAATGTGATGGAAAAGGTCTTGTTGTCGTCCGGCCGCTCCAGCCACACCAGATCGGCGCCGTTTTGGACATATTCCATGCGGTGGAGCTTGGCCCCGATCTCGGGCAGCTCCTGGGTGTAGACCAGGCGAAAGCCATGTAAAAGTTCGTTTTGTTCCATTTTTTCTCCTTTGATCGGTACTTACTTTTCTTTATAGTAGAGCATACAGTGGCAGTAGCCCTCGAAATTGGGGTCGGCGATCTGATCCCGGAACTCCTTGCACATACATTTGATGTCCTCGCTGATGCCCACCCGGCAGGGGCAGTAGCCGCCCTTGGCCGCCAGGCCCTCCCGGACGGTTTTGACGATTTCCGGATCCTCGTTCAGTCGAATTTTGGCCATAAGGTTCCCTCCTTTATTTAAGCGTATTATATCAGTTTTCGGGGAAAATGGCAAGCGCCTTGGGAAAAAAGCAAAAGAAATCCGCTTTTTGGCAAAAATTACAAAAAAGGGCTTGACAGCCGGTAAAATCCTATGCTATAATGACAATACTTAAGCGGTTAAGTAATGAACAAGGCCGCCGAGAGTAAAAAAATTTCAGGAGGGAACAACATGAAAAAGAATTGGACAAAGGCTCTGCTTGCCTGTCTGCTCATTGTGACCATGCTTGTGATTTGCGGCTGCAGCCAGAACCAAAACGCCACCGTCACCCGGAAGGTCACATTCTATGAAAGCGACGGTGAAACAGTCATTCAGGAGATGGAGGTCGAGGACGGCAAGACCATCGAGCTGCCGGAGCTGACCAAGGAGGGCTACATCGTAGAGGGCTTCTATGCCACGCCTGCGCTGAAGGTTCCCTTTGATGCCAGCGCAGCCATCACCGAGGATACCTCGGTCTTTGTGGCCTGGCAGTCCAGCGTGGTGGATACCCGTGCGTGGATGCTGGCCGGCTCCCTGGCGGGCTATCCGGACAATGCCTGGGGAAAAATCTGGCCCCAGGACGATTATCTGCTCCAGCCGGTGGAGGGGGAATTTAACACCTTTGCCATCGAAGTAAACCTGTATGCGGGCGATGAGTTCAAAATCGCCGTCATTGGCGAGGGCTATGCCTGGGACAACAGCAGCAGCATCGATGCCGGCCATCTGGCGGACAAGAGCGAAACGGCGGTGTTGTCCAGCGGCGAAAATGCCTTTGATTCCGGCGCCAACATTCAGGTCTCCCAGGACGGCAAGTACCGCCTGATTTTGAAAACCGATGCCGAGACCCTGTCCCTGTGCCAGCTATCCTACGAGCGCCTGGGCGATGCCGACCCCAAGCCCACCTCGGACATTACTTATGATATGAAGCTGTGGGCCTCCTTCAACAACTGGGAGGGCCAGGATATGCAGCGCAACGGTGATGACCTGATCTGGTGGTGCGAGGCCGATGTTCCTGCCGGCGGCGGGGAGTTCGGCGTGAAGAATGCGGCCACCGGCGACTGGTATTCCAGCGAGGGCAATAAGACGAACATCACTCTGGACGAGGGCCACTATATGTTCTTCATCGAGCTGGAGCTGGTGGACGGCAAGCCCCAGCTGAAGGGGGACATTATTGCCGAAGCGCCGGCCTACTATGTGGTGGGCACCTGCGGCAACGCCGGCTGGGCGGCTGATGCCAATGCCGGCAACACCGCCTATCAGATGGCGGAGCAGGACGGCAAGTATGTGCTGAGTGTCACCTTTACCGACACGGAGATCGCAGACTGGGCCGACAACAAGGTGGCCTTCAAGGTGGCCTACGGCTGCGGCGGCAAGGTCGCCAATGAGAACTGGTTCGGCGCAGAGGACGGCGGAAATGTCGTTGTCGATCCCGGCACCTATACCATCACCCTGGATCCTGCCACCGGCACGGTCACAGTGGAGTAAAA
>CAYLHM010000036.1:5935-10528 GCA_964383485.1 uncultured Oscillospiraceae bacterium | reverse complement strand
AACGCAACAAAATAAAAATTTTGTTGCGTTAAGGGCTTGATTTTTGGCAGAAGATGTGATATAGTTATTATACAGAATTGCGGCAACGGATCTGCCATAATTGCGGTTATGCGCTTGCCGGAAATGAACCTTCTGTGTTTATGGGGATGCGCTCGTTACCGGGCAACCTGCACAGCCTCATTCGCTCAAAATTCAGCAAATTTTGGAGGTGATCTTTTTGCGTCGGTATGCGGACTGCCCGCAGATTTTGCGGGATTTTCTTACCTACCACGAAACCATCAAGGGCCAGTCGGCTCTGACCATTTCGGAGTATTATTTGGATCTGCGTATGTTCCTCCGATTTATGAAGCTCATGCGCATGGATATGCCCATCCACACGGATCTGAGTACCATTGACATTCGGGATGTGGATCTGGACTTTATCAGGCAGATCACTACCTCGGATATCTACGATTTTCTGTCTTACCTTGCCAGCGATCGGGTGCAAAATCCTGATTCTGCGGTGCCGGAATATGGTATTTCGCCTGCGGCCCGTGCCCGGAAGCTCTCGGCGCTGAAATCCTTTTACAAATATTTAACCGTTCGTACGAAAATGCTCTCCGAAAACCCGGTAGCCGACCTGGAATACCCAAAGCTGCGCAAAAGTTTGCCTAAATATCTCACGCTGGAGCAGTCCGCTGCCCTGCTGCGCTCGGTATCCGGCCCCAACGAGAAGCGGGACTATGCCATTTTAATGCTCTTTCTCAACTGCGGGATCCGGCGCAGTGAGCTGGTCGGGCTGAATTTGACCGATGTGTACGAGGACCGAATACGGGTGGTGGGCAAAGGCAACAAGGAGCGTTTTGTCTATTTCGGCACCGCCTGCCGGAAAGCCATCGATGCCTACCTGCCCGAACGCAACAAAAAAGTTCTTACAGATAATCGGGCCTTATTTGGCTCCAGAGACGGAAACCGAATCAGCGTTTCCGCTGTCCATCGGCTGGTGAAAAAGCATATGCTGGCCGCCGGACTGAACGCCACGGAATATTCCGCCCACAAGCTGCGCCACACAGCCGCCACCATGATGCTCTCCGGCGGTGTGGATATTAAGACGGTTCAGGAAGTTTTAGGCCACGAAAACCTGAATACAACCCAGATTTATACCCATATTGAGAACACGGAGCTGAAAATTGCAGCAGAGGCCAATCCCCTCTCCAAGCTGGATTTTTCCGAGCCGGAGTCCCCTCCCCTGCCATCAAAGCCCAAAAAACCAGATGCCTGAGGATCGTTTACGGATGCTGCAAAACATAAAAAGCAACCGAACTTTCGCTTTCGTGTCCGCTTCAGCGTTTTCCGCAGAACTTCCATAGAATAACGGCTCTTACCGCTTTTGGCAAGAGCCGCTTTTCATTTCAGTGTCACGCTGTTATTCAAAACCGTGGTGCTGTACAGGAACAGAACATCCTGATTTTTCAGTTCCACAAACTGCCCCAAAACCGTCGGGGAAATATAGCGGATATCCACTACGGTGATCCGCCGGTAGCCCTCGGCAAGAAGCGGAACCAGGCTGCTTCCAAAGGAATCCCGGAATACCACCAGTTCCCGTTCCGTGGTTGCAGCGGGATTTTCCAGAGTGAGCAGAGATTTGGAGCCGAACAGGAAGAGCTCATACAGGTCCTCCCCTGCTTCCAAATCATACAAGGGCAAGTCCTGGCCGGTTTCATAGTCATGGACTTTATAGCCGTCGGTCATCTCACTGCGCAGATAGCAGAGCTTTTCAGCCGGAACCGGCAGAGCGGACTGGCCGTAGTACACGCCGTAAAATGGCCGAACCAACTGCTCCACCGTATATTCTGCCCGAATGGGGACACCCATCTCCTGGCCCAGCTTTTGGGCGACATCGATGATTTTCTCCTGCCGCCAATGGGTGTCTGTGCGGTAGTAGTCCTCCAGCTCCAGCAGCGGGAAAATATCAATATACCGGGCATAGTCCATCTGCGCCCGCAGCTCCTGCACCAGAGCCTGATAGTCCATGGACAGATGGTTTTCTCCGAAGTAATTCTTATCCGGAATGACCGACACATAAACATTTCCGTGCCCCTGGGCAAAATAGCGCTCGTACACATAGCGGAAGCGATCTGCGGCGTGGGCGATGGAGGCGGAGTCCAGGGGATATTCCTGCTTGATCAAAAAGCCGTCCTGCACATACAGACCATTGTTGTCCTGCTGACCCAGGGCATAGAGCGCCGTCAGGGCCTTTACCCGGCGAAACGGATCCCGCAGGGGGAACTGATCCAAGGTGTATTGTTCAAAATCCGACATGAATTTGCCGGATTGCACCGTTTCCCAGCTCAGCGTTGGAAATGCGGCCAGAGGTCTGCGCTCGCTGGCCGACAGGGCCTCGTCCGGCTTTGCAAGTCCCCAGACTAAAAATCCAATCACAAATAAGGACAGAATGGAAACCGTAAATATATTTTTGTGTTTTTCTGACATGGCGATCCTCTCTAAAAGCGGAAGTACAGGAATGGATTGAACGAGCCGTCGATGAGAAATGCAGTGCAGACCGCCAAGGCAGCCAGCAAAAGCACCGGTTCCAAGGCGTTCAGCACACGATCCCCTGCCCTGCTCGCCCGGATCCGGCCCATCAGCAGCTTCATCAGCGGCGTGGCCCCCACCGCACCCAAAATCAGCACCACGGCGTAGCTTCGCAGATAGTACAGCGTTTCGGCGGTGACGGCGGGCAGACCCGCCCCTGCGAACATGGCGGCGATAGAGGAGAACGCTCCCTGGATACTGCCGGCATCAAAGATCACAAAGCTGATCACCACCGCAAGCAGCACATATATGTGGTTCAGAAATCTGCATTTTTTCAGGGGCTTCAGCAGCCACAGCTTTTCAGCCATGAGAAGCAGCGCAAACAGTACGCCCCACAGCACAAAGTTCCATGCTGCGCCGTGCCAAAAGCCCGTGGCCATCCACACCACAAAAATGTTGAACAGGTTCCGTCCCTTGGACACCCGGTTGCCGCCCAGGGGAATATACACATAGTCCCGGAACCAAGAGCTGAGGGACATATGCCAGCGCCGCCAAAATTCCGTGATGGTGCCGGAGATATAGGGATAGTTGAAATTTTCCGGGAAATCGAAGCCGAAAATCCGCCCCAGGCCAATGGCCATGTCGCTGTAACCCGAAAAATCAAAGTAGATGTGCAGTGTGTAGGCCACGGCATACACCCAATAGAACAGCACGGAGGGCTGGGTGGAAGCCTTGAAGATGGCCACCAGCTCTCCAAGCACATTGGCAATGAGCATTTTCTTCGCCAGGCCGATCACAAAGCGCCGAGCGCCCTGGGCAGCCCCCGCCAGGGTATGGCTGCGCTGCTCCAGCTGCCGGGCAACATCACAATAGCGCACAATCGGCCCGGCAATAAGCTGGGGAAACATGGACACATAGGCGGCTAAGCTGATGAAGCTCCGCTGGGCACGCACCTGCCCCCGGTAGACATCCACATCATAGCTGAGAATTTGGAAGGTGTAGAAGCTGATACCAATGGGCAGGGCGATGTTCAGAAGCGGCAGACGGAAACCGGTGACGGCATTGAAATTGCGGATAAAAAAGTCCGCATATTTGCAATATCCCAGCAGCCCCAGGCTGATCAGCACGGTGCAGGCCAGGAGCAGCTTTGCAGCCTTTGTCTGGCGGTATTTTTCAAGGAGCAGGCCGAACACATAGCCCTGGGTCATGGAAATGAGCATAAAAATCAGGTATCTCGGCTCTCCCCAGCCGTAGAAAAACAGGCTGGAGAGCAGCAGAACCAGATTTTTCAGCTTGTCCGGCACTATAAAATACAGGATCAGCACCCCAGGCAGAAAATAGAACAGGAACGGGATACTGGAAAATAACATAGCCCTCTCCCCTGCTGCTTACTCGATCGCCTCGTTCACAGCGATATTGGCATCCGCATAGGCGGCGGTGAGATTGGCCTGGAAAGTGCTTACCAGCTCCTCTGCGCCGAAAACCGCCACAATATAATCCCCAACGGTGGCAATCATCAGCTTTTCCGGCACGCCGCAGAGCCAGTGGCGGCTCTGGATATTCTCTTTCAGAGCGGTGGTCACGGCGGAAACATCGCTGCTGTTTTTCACATGGTACACGGCGCCTGTAAAGGTGTTGGCATTCATGAGGTGGGTCATGGAAGCGGCATCGTCGATTTTGTCAACGGAAGCGGCGGGATAGCCCAGGGCATTGTCCAAGGCCTCCGCATCGCTGATGTCGTGCTTCGCAGGCACCTCGCTGACGGCGTCTTCGCTGATAGCGCCGCCGAAAATCGGGAACCTGTTGTCCTCGGCATACTGGTCCCACACGGTACTCAGCAGCTCCTCAGCGCTGGCCGGGCCCTGTGCGGAATTATTCTGATTATCGTTGGTCTTGCTGCCGGCGCAGGCGGCCAGAGAGCAGAGCATCAGCGCCGCAAGTAACAGTGCAATCGTCTTTTTCATCATTGTTCCTCCTAAAATGTTCATTTTTGAATTACTTTCCAGCTATTGCTTTCGTTGTCAAACAGCAACAGCAGTGTTTGGGCACTTCCCAGTTGAAGGGAATAGCTTCTTGAGG
>CAYLHM010000036.1:4169-5835 GCA_964383485.1 uncultured Oscillospiraceae bacterium | reverse complement strand
AATACCAAGCCTGCAAATAGGTATCGTTGACATTTTCCTCGCAATCATGGGGATCGTTCAGGATATTTCTGGATATCCGCAGACAATATGGGCCGTATTTTTCAGCAGTTTCCCGGATCGCCTGTTCATTGCGCTGAAAAAACAGCTCGATGATCCGGCTATCTTCCATGGGCTTCTCCTTTCCCAAAAGTGCCTCTATTAGTATAGACAGGTTTTTTCTGCAAGCGTTGCGTGGCTGCAAAAAAATTTTAGGGCAATCCAAAGGCGGATTGCCCCAATGGCATCATTTACATCGCCATTTCAATGGCCTCTTGAATGTTGCGCACCCGGAAAACGGAAAGGCCGTTGGGAATTTCCAGCTTTTCGGAGCCGTTATATGGAATGATACATTTCCGAAAGCCCAGCCGGGCCACCTCGGAAAGGCGCTGGTTCATGTGCATCACGCTGCGGATCTCCCCGGTCAGGCCCACCTCGCCGATGGCCACCAGATCGTCGGGGATCCCCTGATCCCGGTAGGACGAGGCCACGGCCAGCACCACCGGCAGATCGGCCCCCGGCTCGTCCAGGCGCAGTCCGCCGATCACATTGATGTAGGCATCAAAAAAGCTCATTTTCAGCCCGGCCCGCTTCTCGGCCACGGCCATGAGCAGCACAGCCCGGTTAAAATCGTAGCCGTCCGCCGCCCGGCGGGGTACATTGAAGCTGGTTTTGGTCACCAGCGCCTGCACCTCCGCCAAAACCGGGCGGGTACCCTCCATCACACAGGCCACACAGGTGCCGCTGGCCCCCTCCGGCCGGCCCTCCAGAAGCATTTGGGAAGGGTTGGGTACCTCAATCAGGCCCCTGTCGGCCATTTCAAACACGCCGATCTCGTTGGTGGAGCCGAAGCGGTTCTTGGCGGCACGAAGCAAGCGGTAGGAGGAATTGGAGTCCCCCTCAAAATATAAAACGCAGTCCACCATATGCTCCAGCACCTTGGGGCCGGCGATGTTGCCGTCCTTGTTGATGTGGCCCACCACAAAAACCGTGATCCCCTGCTGCTTGCTCAGCTGCATCAGGGCCATGGTGCAGTCCTTGACCTGGGAAATGCTGCCGGGGGCGGACTCGTTTTCCTCGTTGAACAGGGTCTGAATGGAGTCGGCAATCAGAATATCCGGCCGACATTCCTGAGCGGCTTCCAAAATATCCGAGAGCCGGGTCTCCGACAGGATCAGCAGGTTTTCGCTGGACACCTGGAGCCGCTGGGCCCGGAGCTTGAGCTGGCGCTCGCTTTCCTCGCCGGAAACATACAGCACCCGGCGCTCCTGGCAAAGCTGCTGGCAGATTTGCAGCAGCAGCGTGGATTTGCCGATGCCCGGCGCACCGCCCACCAGCACCAGAGAGCCGCACACAGCACCGCCGCCCAGCACCCGGTCCAGCTCCCCCATGCCGGTGGAAAAACGGATCTCGTCCACGCTGTCCACCTGACAGATGGGCTGTGGCTTCCGGCTCAGCCCCACGGTTGCAGGACGGGCCTTTCCGGCTGGTGCGGGCTTTTCGATATGTTCCTGTATGGTATTGTAGGCCCCGCAGGCGGAGCAGCGCCCCATCCACCGGGGGGACTCGTTTCCGCAGGCGGTGCAGTAAAAAACAGTCTTTGCTTTTGCCATGGTGTGTTCCTCTTTCT
>CAYLHM010000036.1:0-4069 GCA_964383485.1 uncultured Oscillospiraceae bacterium | reverse complement strand
CAGGCGGTGCAGTAAAAAACAGTCTTTGCTTTTGCCATGGTGTGTTCCTCTTTCTAAAGCTCGATTATTTTTATTATATCAGCTTTTTTCTATTCGGTCAACCAGGAATTGGCTTAGAACACTGCCTAAAATGCAGCACAGCTTTTTCTGGTACGCCGGGTCCCGCAGCCGTGCCTCCTCCTCGGGGTTGGAAAGGAAGCCGCACTCCACTAAAATTCCGCAGGCTTCAATATGCTCCAGCAGGTAGATCCCCTGCCCTTTCTTCACTCTGCGGCGGCTGTCCGGGTCGAGGGCGGCATTCAGGGCCGTCTGGGTGGCCTCGGCCAGAGCTTGACTGCCCTCGGTTGGGGCATAGAACACCTGGGCGCCGCCATAGCGGCTGTCGGGGAAGGTGTTTTGGTGGATGCTCACCAGCACGGCCCCGGCTGTTTCGTTCACGATCCGCACCCGCTCCTTGAGATCCGATACCTTTTTCTGGGCGATGGTACTCCCCTGGGTGTACACGGAGGTATCCGTTTTGCGAATGCTCAGCGTATCGTAGCCCAGCAGGCCCAGAAGATCCTCCAGCCGCAGGGCGATTTCCAGATTGATGCCGCTTTCCAGCACGCCGGTGCAGGAGGTGGCGCCGCCGTCCTCGCCGCCGTGCCCGGCGTCGATTACAATGCAGTGTGCCCGCTCCACCGGAAGGCGTTCGCTGACTGTGGTCACGGCATCGCTGCCGCCCTTGGCAATGGCAATGAATATCAGCAGTGTCAGCAGATAAAATGGCACAAATGCAATCCAGTTATCTCGTTTCATGGACAACACCTCCCTATTTTTTATGCACAGCCGCCACCTGGATAGAACCGAAAACCCAATTCCGGCATAGTATGACAAGGAACGACTGTTCCGGGGAAGTTTCGAGAACCACCCGCTTCCCCAGCCTAACATGATCGGAGGTATTGACCTTGGATAAAAATATGAAACAACCCGGCACAGAGGGCCGCCTGCCTGCCATGGCGCCCCTGGCCAATCCCTATGTCCCGTTCCAGCTGGAAAGCCCGCCGAAGTACGAAGCCCGGAAAGCGCTGGTGCGGGGCACCCTGTTCCCCGGACTGGACCTGCCCTTTATGGGAATGGTCAACCAGAAGGAAAAGCCCGTCACGCCGAAAACAGAGCTTCAGACCCTGGCCTTTGTGGTACAGGAGCTGGCGCTGTACCTGGACACGCACCCCCAGGATCAAGAGGCGCTGGAGCTTTATCGGCAATATCAGAAAATGTACCGCAAATGTGCAGAGGAATTTGAAAAGGCCTTTGGCCCTCTGAACCACGCCACCCCCATGGAGGGCGGGGAGTACGCCTGGCCGCAGGATCCCTGGCCCTGGGAATATGCAAGCAACAAGGAGGCTTAAGTCATGTTTTCATATCAAAAAAAGCTGCAATATCCTGTAAAGATCGACCGGCCTAATCCCCGGCTGGCTTCCATCATCATCAGCCAGTACGGCGGGCCGGACGGAGAGCTGGGCGCCTCCCTGCGCTACCTCTCCCAGCGCTATTCCATGCCCTTTGACGACCAGAAGGCTTTGCTCACGGACATTGGCACGGAGGAATTGGGGCATCTGGAAATGATCGCCGCCATTGTGCATCAGCTCACACGGAACCTGAAGGAAAAGGACATTGAAAATTCCAGCCTGGCCCCCTATTTTGTGGATCACACGGTTGGAATTTATCCCACGGCCGCTTCCGGCTTCCCCTGGACGGCTGCCAGCATCGGTGTCAAGGGTGATCCCATCGCCGATTTGACCGAAGATTTGGCGGCAGAGCAAAAGGCCAGAGTGACCTACGACAATATTTTGCGGCTCTCCGATGACCCGGATGTGAACGATGCCATCAAATTCCTGCGGGAACGGGAGGTCGTTCATTTCCAGCGCTTCGGGGAGTCCCTCCAGCAGCTTCGGGAGCGGCTCAATCAGAAAAATGTGTACTATATGAACCCGGCCTTTGATATGTAAATCTCTTGCAAGGATCTCCCCTTTGTGGTATAATCTACCGCAAAGGGGGCGTTCCTATGGATAGGAGGCAACGGATCGGGCGGACAGTGGCCACGGCGCTGACGGTTTTGCTGATGATCTTCATTTTTTCAAACAGCCTGGCAAGCGGCGGCCAATCCTCGGGCTTTAGCGGGCGGGTGACGGCTCTAATCAATGCGGCGCTTTCCGGCCTGGGACTTCCGCAGCTGACGGAGCATTTCGTTCGGAAGCTGGCCCATTTCGGGGAGTTTTCCCTGCTGGGCCTTTCGGCCACCTGGTGCCTGCGCACTTATACGGCCCAATATCTCCGCCATTTGAGCCTGCCGCTGCTGGCCGGCCTGCTGACGGCGGGGGCCGATGAAACCATTCAGCTTTTCAGCCCCGGCCGAAGTAGCAGTGTGGTGGATATGTGGATCGATTTTAGCGGCGTATGCGCCGGACTGCTGGCCGCCGTACTGCTGATACAGCTTTGTACACGAAAAAAATAAAACCAGCGGCTATTTTCAAGCTCGGAAATAGCCGCTTTTTTTGAAAATGTGGTGTTATTTTCTGTAATTTTATGCTATAATATCCATAACAAAATTCTGCCTGAAAGGTGCTGCTTTGTGTGATTTGGCTCCTGGTTTTCTGCGCTTTGCTGGTGCTGGCGCTGCTGTTCAGCCTGTACTGCTATTATAGCTGCTTCTATTCTCCCTCCGATCGGCCGGAGGATCCCTATTCCCTGCTCCAAGGCAGCCAGTACCGGGCGGCCGCCGAGGTGATCCACGCCTGCACAAAGGTAATGGACGAAACGCCCTGCCAGTGGGTGGAGATCCGCTCCTACGATGGCCTGACCCTCCGCGGCCGCTACTACCAGGTGCGGGAGGGCGCACCGCTGCAAATCCTGTTCCACGGCTATAAAAGCCTTTCCCTGCGGGACTGCACCGGCGGCTTTGCGCTGTCCTTGCAGCTGGGCTTCAATGTGCTGGCGGTGGATCAGCGGGCACACGCCAGCAGTCAGGGGCACACCATTTCCTTTGGCATCTGTGAACGGCGGGACTGCTTGGCATGGGCGGAATACGCCGCAGAGCGATTTGGAGCGCAGATGCCCATCATCCTGTCCGGCCTGTCCATGGGTGCGGCCACGGTGCTGATGGCCTCGGAGTTGCCCCTGCCTGAAAGCGTGGCGGGTATCATTGCCGACAGCCCCTACTCCACGCCGGCTGCCATTATCCGAAAGGTCTGCCATGATCGCCGGATCCCGGAGAAGCTCGCCTATCCCTTTATTCGCTTGGGCGCCCGGCTGTTCGGTCATTTTGATCTGGAGAGCAGCAGCGCCCTTCAGGCTGTGGGCCATGCAAAGGTGCCAATTTTGCTGCTCCACGGGGAGGATGACCGCTTTGTGCCCTGTGAAATGAGCGAAAAGATTTTAGCAAGCTGTGCCTCCCCTGCCCGGCTGTGTACCTTTCCAGGCGCAGGGCACGGACTTTGCTATATTGCCGACCGTGTTCGCTACGAG
Source organism: uncultured Oscillospiraceae bacterium (assembly GCA_964383485.1). Classification (GTDB taxonomy): domain Bacteria; phylum Bacillota; class Clostridia; order Oscillospirales; family Oscillospiraceae; genus Faecousia. The sequence goes on along the minus strand of CAYLHM010000036.1, from coordinate 562 downwards.
CAGGCAATCGTGAGATTTCTATGGGAAATACCGGCGCTTCAGCCGTATTTGCAGGAGAATGCCTTTGTGCAGGAACGATTGCAAAGCTGAAAAAGAAAAACCGACACACTCAAGCGTCGGCTTAAAAATCAAAAGGTGCAGGCGGCCATGGACTGGCCCGGGAAAAAATCGGAAAAGGGGAAATGCCGGAAAGCACTTCCCTTTTTTCAGTCTACTTTCTGGAATTAAAAAAGTCTGCCTTTCCGGGGGCATCGGATGCGGTGTGGAGATTTTTGTTCGGCGTTTCCATGGATGGCAGCTCAGAACAACATACGCCGTTTCTTTTCTGAGCAAGCCAATGTAATCAGAATTGTCTGAAATTCGTTGCACAAAAAACATTGAGCGCAGCAAAAAAGTGCCTAAATCCATGAAATTAGGCACTTTTTATATTGGCACCTCAAAAAATTCCGATGCGCACTGGGGGTGAGAGATTTTTCGTCAGAAGCGGAGCGGAAAAGGCCCGCCGCCGAAACTGCAAGGGATTTATTCAGACGCCCCTTCGCCTTCGTAAAGCCCATACGCT
>CAYLHM010000035.1:0-10614 GCA_964383485.1 uncultured Oscillospiraceae bacterium | reverse complement strand
GAATTGCAAGGAAAAAATCATTTCAAAACTTGAAAAGCATTTCCGTTTGTGATATAATAAACTGATTTCATATGACAGTTTTCGCACGGAGGATTTACCATGACAACCACCGTCATTTCTCAGCAGCAGCTTGCTCAGCAGCTCGCCTGCTGCGATCATATACGCTCCTACTGGGAGCGGCAGGGCATCACGCCCAAGGCCTATGTGGAAACCTACGGCTGCCAGCAGAACGAAGCCGACTCCGAAAAGCTCCGGGGCTACCTCAGCCAGTGCGGCTATGCCATCACCCACCAGGCCGAGGGGGCCGATGTGGTGGTCATGAATACCTGCGCCATTCGGGAACACGCCGAGCAGCGGGTTTTCGGCAACCTGGGCGCTCTGACCCACACCAAGCGCCGCCACCCGGCCCAGAAGATCTTCCTGTGCGGCTGCATGGCCGGAGAGGAACAGGTGACACAGCGCCTGCGCAGGAGCTTCCCCCATGTGGACGGCGTTTTCTCCACCCACCACCTTTGGCAGTTCCCGGAAATTCTGTACAAGGTGCTGACCACCCAAAAGCGGCAGTTTTATATTGCAGACGAGGCCGGCTCCATTGCCGAGGGCATTCCCCAGCTTCGGGACAGCAGCCTAAAGGCCTGGGTGTCCATCATGTACGGGTGCAACAATTTCTGCACCTACTGCATCGTCCCCTATGTCCGGGGCCGGGAGCGCAGCCGCAAAAAAGAGGATATTCTGGCAGAATGCCGCAGTCTGATCGAAAGCGGCTGCAAGGACATCACCCTGCTGGGGCAGAATGTGAACTCCTACGGCAAGGATTTGGATGAAGAAGTGGATTTTTCCGACCTTTTGGCCGAGATCGCCCAGATCCCCGGCCAATTTTGGGTGCGTTTTTTGACCAGCCACCCCCGGGACGCCGGGAAAAAGCTGTTCGACACCATGGCCCGCTATCCCAAGATCGCGAAGCAGCTCCACCTGCCTTTCCAGTCCGGCTCCAGCCGGGTGCTGAAGGCAATGAACCGGCACTACGACCGGGCGCAATATCTGGCCGCTGTGGAATACGCCCGCTCCGTCATGCCCGAGCTGGTGCTGACCAGCGATGTGATCGTAGGCTTTCCCGGGGAGACCGAGGCGGAATTTGAGGAGACCCTCTCCCTGATCCGGCAGGTGCGCTACGATGCCCTGTTTACCTTTATCTTCTCCCCCCGCCGGGGCACCCCCGCCGCCGAAATGGACGACCCCACCGGCAAGGAGGAGAAAAACCGCCGCTTCGACCGGCTTTGCGCCCTGCAAAACACCATTTCCGAGGAAATTCACGCCTCTTACATTGGGAAAACCCTGCTGTGCCTGGTAGACGGCAGCGAGGGCGACTGCCTGACGGCCCGCACCGAGGGCGGCCGCCTGGTGCGCTTTCCCGGGGGCAGGGAGCTGATCGGGCAGTTCCTGCCCATCACCGTCACCGGCTCCGGCACCTGGAGCCTCAGCGGCACCTATCAAGCCAAGGAGGACTGACATGACCACCGAACTGACACCCATGCAGCAGCAATACCGTGCCATTAAGGAACAGAACCGGGACTGCATTTTATTCTTCCGCCTGGGCGACTTCTATGAAATGTTCAACGAAGATGCAGAGCTGGCTTCTCAAGAGCTGGATCTGACCCTGACCACCAGGGACCGCTCCAAGCCCAAGGACCAGCAGACACCCATGTGCGGCGTACCCTATCACAGCGTGGATGCCTACATCGCCCGGCTGGTGCAAAAGGGCTACAAGGTCGCCATCTGCGAGCAGATGACCGATCCCGCCACCTCCAAGGGCCTGGTGGAACGGGAGATCACCCGCATTGTCACCCCCGGCACCGTGACGGAAAGCTGTATGCTGGAGGAGCGGAAAAACAACTATTTCTGCTGCCTTTACGGGGAAGACGGCAAATTCGGCCTTTCCTTCTGTGATATTTCCACCGGCGCCTTCTTCGCCACCGTATGCCCCGATGCAGAAGCCGCCGCCTCGGAGCTGGGCCGCTTTGCCCCTGCCGAGGTCACCCGGGGCGGTGAAAATGCAGACTGCGCCACACTGGACGACACGCTGCTGCGCAGGCTCAAATGCTGTGTCAACGAGGCTGTCCCCGGCCAATTCCACCAGGGAGCCGCCGAGCAGACCCTGGAGCAGCACTTTGGCAAAACCGTGGGCGAGCTGGGTCTGGGCGGTCTAAATCCCGCCGTGGTCGCCAGCGGCACCTTGCTCCAAATTCTCAAGGAGCTGCAAAAAAACGACCTGGCCCATATCCGCACCCTGGAATACTACACCACCGGGCGGTTTATGGAGCTGGATCTGGATGCCCGGCGGAACCTGGAGCTGACGGAGACCCTGCGCTCCAAGGACAAGCGCGGTTCTCTGCTGTGGGTGCTGGATCAGACCCGCACCGCCATGGGCGGGCGCTGCCTAAGAAGCTGGCTGGAAAAGCCCCTTTTGGACATCAACCAAATTAACCGCCGCCAGGCCGCCGTGCAGGAGCTGGTGGAAAACACCGTCTGCCGGGGGGAGCTGAACGAGGCGCTGAAGCGTGTTTCCGACCTGGAGCGGGTCATCACCCGGATTGTCACTGGCACGGTCAACTGCCGGGATCTGCTGGGCCTGGCCGCCGGCCTGCGTGCCCTGCCCCAGATCAAGGCCCATCTGTCCACCCTGACCGCTCCTCTGCTCCAAAACCTGAACCGGAATATAGACGAGCTGGCGGACTGCGCCGAGCGCATCGAGTCCACCATTGTGGACGAGCCGCCGATCACCGTGCGGGAGGGCGGCATGATCCGCCCCGGTGCCAACGCCGATGCCGACCGCCTGCGGGACATTATGAACGGCGGCAAGGACACCATCGCCGCCATTGAAACCGCCGAAAAAGAGAAAACCGGCATCCGCACCCTGCGGGTGGGCTTCAACCGGGTGTTCGGCTATTACATCGAGGTATCCAAGTCCTTTATGGATCAGGTGCCCGCCAGCTATATTCGCAAGCAGACCCTTGCCAACACCGAGCGCTACATCACCCCGGAGCTGAAGGAGCTGGAGGATCAGATCCTCAACGCCAAGGACCGGCTGACCGCTCTGGAATATCAGATCTTCACCGAGCTGCGGGAATTTCTGGCCCAGCAGGCCATCCGCATTCAGACCACTGCCGCCGCCGTGGCTTCCCTGGACAGTCTCTGCTCCCTGGCCACCGTGGCCGTGCGCCAGGGCTATTGCCGCCCGGAGATCACCCTGGACAACGAGCTGCACATTGTAGACGGCCGCCACCCCGTGGTGGAGATGATGCTCACCGATGACCTGTTCATTCCCAACGACACCCACATGGGCGGCCCCGGGGACCAGGTTGCCATCATCACCGGCCCCAACATGGCCGGTAAATCCACCTATATGCGCCAGGTGGCCCTGATCGTGCTGATGGCCCAGATCGGCTCCTTCGTCCCCGCCCGCAGCGCCCGGCTGGGGCTGGTGGATCGGGTGTTCACCCGGATCGGCGCCAGCGACGATTTGGCCTCCGGGCAATCCACCTTTATGGTGGAAATGACGGAGCTGGCCTCCATTCTCAAGCACGCCACCAGCAAAAGCCTGCTGATTTTGGACGAGATCGGCCGCGGCACCTCCACCTACGACGGCATGGCCATTGCCAGAGCCGTGCTGGAATATGCCGCCAATCCCCGCCGCCTGGGGGCCAAAACCCTGTTTGCCACCCATTACCACGAGCTGTCCGCCCTGGAAAGCAAGCTGCCCAATGTGAAGAACTACAACATTGCCGTGAAAAAGCGGGGAGATCAGATGATTTTCCTGCGGAAGATCGTCCCCGGCGCCACCGACGACAGCTACGGCGTGGAGGTTGCCAAGCTGGCCGGACTGCCCACCGCCGTGACCAACCGGGCCAAAGAAATTTTGCTGGAGCTGGAGGAGGAGGGCGGCGTGCAGCACAGTGCGCCCGCTCCCCAGCCGGAGGATCAGATCAGTATGCAGGATCTCAGCGCCCAGCAGATCCGGGCGGCCCTCAGCGCCATTTCCGTGGAGACCCTCACCCCCATTGAGGCCATGAACGAGCTGTACAGGCTGAAAAAGATGCTGGAGTGAGCCGCCATGACCAACACCGTCCCCCTGACCCGCCGGGAAAAATTTCTGGGTTTTATCTATTTGCCGGTGAATTTACTGGTGCTTCCCACGGCGCTGCTCCTGCTTTTGCCGGGAGCCACCGGCCCGCAGCAGAATTTCTGCTATTTTGCCATCAATTTCATTGCCTGCGCTCTGATTTTCCGCCGCCCGCTGGGCCTGTCCCTGAAGCCCATGCTCCAGGCTCCTTTCCGCTTCTTCTGGATCGTTTTGCTGGGCCTGGCGGGCTACCAGTCCATGAGTACGCTTCTGGGCGGGCTGATCGCCCGCTTTGCCCCGGAATTTTATAATGTAAACGACAGCGGCATTCTCCAGCTTCTTTCTCAGGATCGGCTGCTGACCACGGTCGGTACCGTCTTTCTGGTACCTCTGGCCGAAGAATGCCTGCACCGGGGCCTGGTTTTCGGCTCCCTGGCCCCCAAAAATCAGCCCCTGGCCTATGCCGTGTCCACAGCCCTGTTCTGCCTGGTGCATATGATGGGCTACATCGGCACCTATCCCGCCTGGCTGCTCCTTGTGGGGCTGCTGCAATATGTCCCGGCGGGGATCTGCCTGGCCTGGGCCTATGAAAAGAGCGGCAGCCTGCTTGCCCCTGTCTGTGTCCATATGCTGGTCAATGCCCTGGGCGTTTATGCGATGAGGTGATTTTATGCCTAAAATTGTTCAATTATCCAGCCATATTGCCAACCTGATCGCCGCCGGCGAGGTGGTGGAGCGCCCGGCCAGCGTGGTCAAGGAGCTGCTGGAAAACGCCGTGGATGCCGGGGCCACCAAGGTCACTCTGGAAATCCGGAACGGCGGCATGACCTTCCTGCGGGTCACCGACAACGGCTGCGGCATGGCCCCGGAGGATGCCCGCACGGCGTTCCTGCGCCACGCCACCTCCAAGCTCCACTGCGCCGAGGACTTGGCCGCCATCACCACCATGGGCTTCCGTGGGGAGGCCTTAGCCGCCATTGCCTCGGTCAGCCGCATTGACCTGCTGACCAAGGTCCCCGGCAGCATCGCCGGCACGGGCTTGCACCTGGATGCCGGTGTCATCACCGAGGACAGCGAAGCGGGCTGCCCCGACGGCACCACCATCATTGTGCGGGACCTGTTCTACAACACCCCCGCCCGCATGAAATTTATGAAATCCGACACCGTGGAGGCCGGCCGGGTCTCCACGGCCCTCCAGCTCCAGGCCCTTGCCCACCCGGAGGTGGCGTTCACCTATATCCGGGACGGCAAGGAGGTCCTCAACACCCCCGGCCAGGGCGACCTGCGCTCTGTCGTGTACTGCGTCTACGGCCGGGACAGCGCCGGTATGGTGCGTGTGGACAGCCGCTGGGAGCAGTACGGTCTGAGCGGCTTCGTTTCCAAGCCCAGCCAGGCCCGGCCCAGCCGGAGCTTGCAGACCTTTTTTGTCAACGGGCGGCCTGTGCGCTCCAAGCTGCTCACCGCCGCCCTGGAGGAAGCCTACCGCAATCAGCTCATGGTGGGGAAATTCCCCGCCTGTGTGCTGCATCTGAGTATGCCCGCCAACGCCGTGGATGTGAATGTCCACCCGGCCAAAACCGAGGTGAAATTCCTGTCGGAGCGGTCTGTATTCGACTGCCTGCACTACGGCGTGCTGGCCGCGCTGAACCAGCAGACCGACCGGCCCCAGGTGCAGTGGAAAGCCCCGCAGGCCGCTGCACCCGCTCCGGCACCCAAGCCCGCCGGGCAGGCACAGCCGAAGCAGGAATTTTTCAAAACCATGACCCCGGAGCAGTACAGGCAGTTCTCCACCAGCCTGCAAGCCGCCCCCCAGCCCAAGCCCCAGGCCGCCGCCGCTGTGAACGCCGCCATCGAGCGCCAGCGGCAGATGCCCCTGCGGGAGCAGGTGCAGCTTCCCACCTTCCAGCAGCCGGAGCCTCGGCCCCAGCCGGAACCCGTTCCGGCAGCGCAGCCAGCGCCGGAGCCGGAGCAGGAGCGGCTGCCCATGCCCCAGGAAGCCCCCTGGCGCATGGTGGGCGAGCTGTACCAAAGCTATATTCTGGTGGAGCAGGGGGACGAGGCGTTCCTCATCGACAAGCACGCCGCCCACGAGCGCATTCTGTTTGAGAAGCTGAAGGGCTGCCAGGAAGCCATCTCCTCCCAGATGCTGCTGACCCCGCTGCCCGTCCGCCTGCCCCCGGATGCCGCCGGGGAATTGCTTGCCAACCGGGAAATGCTGGACGAGCTGGGCTTCGAGGTGGATGAATTTGGGGAAAATACGGTGCTTCTGCGCCGCATTCCCATGGACTTGAGCCCCGATGCCGCCGCCGAGGCCGCCGAAGCCCTGGCCGCCGACCTGCTCCGGGGCCGCCGGGAGCATTCCGACACCGTGCGGGACGAGCTGCTGCACACCGTGGCCTGCAAGGCCGCCATCAAGGCCGGCTGGGTCAGCGACGACCGGGAGCTTTTGGCGCTGGTGCAGGCGGTGATGAGCCGGGAGGATCTGAAATACTGTCCCCATGGCCGTCCCATCTGCGTGAGCTTGAGCAAAAAGCTGCTTGAAAAGCAGTTTAGGAGAACATAATATGAATATTTCTATAATCAGCTTCAGCGGCCGGGCAGGCGGCAACTGCCAGAGCATCGCCCGGAAAATCAGGGCGCTTGCCCCCGACGGAAGCTATTCGTTCTTTGATTTTTCGGAATTTCACATCTCCGGCTGCGGCGGGTGCCGCCTGGAATGCTTCCAGGACCGCATGGCCTGTCCCTACATCGGCGACCGGGAATTTGAAATGCTGGATCGGATTTGCAGCAGCGACCTGTGCTATTTCATCGTCCCCAACTACTGCGACTATCCCTGCTCCAATTTCTTCATCTTTAACGAGCGCAGCCAGTGCTATTTTCAGGGCCACCCGGAGCTGCTGACCTGCTATGAGCAGGTACCCAAAAAATTCATCGTGGTTTCCAACACCGGCAAGGAGCAGTTTCAGGCTGCTTTCCGTCAGCACACCGACCGGGAGCCGGACATTCTGTTCCTCAGCGCCCGCTCCTACGGCAAGGTCAGTATTGCAGGAGATCTGATGACCTCCGCCCAGGCCGTGGAGGATTTGGGAGATTTTCTGAGAAAATAAGGAACCGGGAGGTGGCCCCGTGAACAACATCATCTGCATCGCCGGGCCGACGGCCTCCGGCAAGACCGCCCTGGCCGTAGAGCTGGCGAAGGAGCTTCACGGCGAGGTGGTTTCCTGCGACTCCATGCAGATCTACAAGGGCATGGACATCGGCACCGCCAAGCCCACAGCGGCGGAAATGCAGGGCATTCCCCACCATATGATCGATGTCGCCGAGCCGTGGGAGGATTTTTCCGTGAGCCGCTACTGCACCATGGCCGCCCCCATTGTGGAGGATATCCTGCGCCGGGGCAAAACCGCCATCATCGCCGGGGGCACCGGGCTGTATATGGACAGCCTGATCCGGGGAAACGACTTTGCCCCTTTCCCCTCCACCGGCCGGCGGGCCGCTCTGGAAGCCCAGGCAGACCGGCTGGGCTTGGCCGCCATGCAGGCGGAGCTTGCCGCCATCGACCCGGAGGCTGCCCGGCGCATTCCCCTGGCCGACCGCAAGCGGATCCTGCGGGCCTTGGAGGTCTACTACGAAACCGGCGAGACCCTCACCGAGCATGACCGGCGCACCCGGGCGCTCCCGCCCCGCTTCTCCCCCCTGTGGATCGGGCTGGACTTTGAAAGCCGGGCGGAGCTGTACAGCCGCATCGACCGCCGGGTGGAGCAGATGGTGGAGCAGGGGCTGCTGGAGGAGATCCGCAGTCTGCTCCGCTCCGGGGTGCCCGCCCGCTGCACGGCTATGCAGGCCATCGGCTACAAGGAATTTGTAGATGTCCTGGGTGGGAGCGCCGCCCTGCCGGAAGCGATTGCCCGGGTGCAGCAGTCCTCCCGGCGCTATGCTAAGCGGCAGCGCACCTGGTTCCGCCGGAACAGTCAGATGCACTGGCTGCTGCGCTCTAAGGAACGGGGTGCGGAAGAAATTCTTTTCTGCGCACGACAGCTTGTGAGAGAATTTGACAAGTGAAATGTGCTAAGATTGCACCATCTTAAAGAAAGAGGGTCTACATATGTCAGATACCATCAATTTACAGGACGCCATTTTACGGGAGGTTCGCCGGGACAAGGTTCCGGTCACCCTGTTCCTGATGAACGGCTTCCAGCTTCGGGGCGTGATTACCGGATACGACAGCTTTGTGGTCGTACTGGTATCCGACGGCAAGCAGCAGATGATCTACAAGCACGCAATCTCAACGCTGGCGCCCATGCGGCCGCTTCAGTCTGCCGCTCCCCAATAAGACCACCCGGGCGACGGCATTTCAGCCGTCGCCCAAAACCATTTGGAAAGCTGTACCGTGCGTACGATCGGGCCTCAAAATAGCACATATTTTTAGTTTTTCTTCCACATTTCCCCTAAATTTTCCTGATTTCGGAAATTTCCCATAAAATTTTTCAAAAAATATGTATTTCATCTGTTGACAATGTGCCGAAAAAAAGCGATAATGTATCCATGGACATTCTGCGTTCAGAATACCGAACTATTTCTCATTCCACTTCATGGGATGCAGCATATTTAGGAGGATACATCAATGAGTTTTTGGGATAATGTGAAAAAGCTGGCCCAGCCCTACGCCGACGAAGACGATTACGATGACGAGGACTACGCAGACGACTACGAGGAGGAAGCTCCCGAGTCTGCTCCTGCCCACACAGCCCGCCCCCGCCGCACACCGCCCTTCTCCGCCGCCGGCGACAGCAGCGACTACTCCGCCGATGCTTCAAGCGCTTCTGCCGGCTCCACAGCTTCCGCCGGGTTCAGCGGCCAGGTGGTCAACCTGGGCGGCAGCCACCAGGAGGTTGTGCTGTTCCGCCCGGCGAATTTTAACGATACCTCGAAAGCCGCCGACGATCTGCGCAGCCGCAAGGCCGTGATCGTCAACATGGAAAATGTGGACAAGGCCATGGCCCGCCGGGTGGTGGATTTCCTCTCCGGCTGTGCCTACGCTCTGGACGGCAAGGTGAAAAAGATCGCCCAGTCTACTTACCTGTTCTGCCCCCACAATGTAGATGTGGTAGGGGATCTGGAAAATCTGCAAAGCGAGGTCGAGAGCTACCTCTAAGCTCTCGCAGAAAGGATAGAGAATATGTTTACACCCCAACAAATTGATCAGGTTTCTTTTAACCGGGCTACCTTTGGCGGCTATGATATGCAGTCGGTAGACGAATTTCTGGAGCCGCTGACCGAGGATTATGTGACACTTTACAAGGAAAACGCCCTGCTGAAGAGCAAGATGCGGGTGCTGGTGACCAAGCTGGAGGAATACCGCAACAACGAAGCCAGCATGAAGGATGCCATCGTCAATGCCCAAAAGACCTGCGACAAGATGGTCAAGGAAGCCGAGGCCAAATGCACCCAGATGCTCACCGAGGCCAACGCCGCCGCCGCTGAAAGCGCCAAGAATGCCGACAGCCTGATTGCCGAGGAAAACGCCCGGGTGGACGAAGCCCGCCGCACTGCCGCCGCCAAGATCGACGAGCTGCAAAACCAGCTCCGCTCCTGCCTGCAGGCCCTGGATCGGATCAAATCCGCCAACCGGCCCCGCCCCGCCCAGCGCAGCAACACCATGTTCGACTACGAGAGCGACCCCAACACCGTCAGCCACACCGAGGCCGTAGCCGATGAGATCGCCTCCAATCTGGAGGCCCTGGTGGGCACCACCGAGGACACTGCCCCCAAGGCGGAGCCGAAGCACCCCGTATCCGACACCAGCAGCAAGTTCACCAATTTGCAGTTTGGCCGGAATTACGACCCCACTCATAAGTAATTTCATAAACCAACAGCGATGACGAGGACAGGTGGCTGTGGGCCACGCTTTCAGAGAGCTGCCGGGCGGTGCAAGGCAGCAAGCGAACCGCAGTACATATCCCCTCCGAGCCGTGGGCCGAACCCCGCCGGGCAGTAGGCCGCACCGGGTGCGCCCGATACAGCGCCAACGAGTGCCGGGCAGCCGGAACAAGAGTGGTACCGCAGAGGTAATTGCGCCTTTGTCTCTTATTTGAGGGACAAGGGCGTATTTTTTAGACTATTAGGTCGAATACAACCGAATTTGAAATGGAGGTAAAACCCCAATGGATTATAAAAACACCATCATCACACCCAAGACCGATTTCCCCATGAAGGCCGGTCTGCCCAACCGGGAGCCGGCCATACTCCGGCGCTGGCAGGAGCAGGACCTGTACCACGCCATGCTGGAAAAGAACAAGGACTGCCCGCCTTTCATTCTCCATGACGGCCCTCCCTTCTCCAACGGCGATATCCACATGGGCCACGCCCTGAACAAAACGCTGAAGGACTTCATCGTGCGCAGTCATGCCATGATGGGCTACTACACCCCCTATGTCCCCGGCTGGGACAACCACGGAATGCCCATTGAGTCCGCCATCATCAAGAAGAACAAG
>CAYLHM010000034.1:0-10693 GCA_964383485.1 uncultured Oscillospiraceae bacterium | reverse complement strand
CCCGTTGCCGAAGGCGCATATAAGGGTAATTTGTCATTCCGATAAGGAACGCACACTGGCATGGGAACTTCCCTTTCGTGTCATTCCGAGCCAGTGCGCACACGGACGCGGGAATCTCACAAACAAATGGATATATTCAAAACCATAGGAGATTGCCACGCCAGTGACATCGGTCACTGGTTCGCAATGACAGCTTGATTTATAGTTTTTTTGACACGCTAAAGGGAGATGCGTCTTGCGGCGCATCTCCCTTGTATTTTCGTGCGAAATTCCGGCTTCTCAGTCGGCGTAGAGCATATTCAGCTCGCTGCCCACATCGAAGAAGTGCATAACCTTGCCCTCAAAGCTGATGTACAGCTTCTTCCCGGAAACCAAAGATGCACGCTCCTCGCCTTCCAGATCCAGGGTGGGAACACGAACCACAACACGGGTGCCGTCCTCGGTGACAACATGCAGGTGCAGCTCGCTGCCCATCATTTCGTTGACCTCCAGGGTGCAGGGAATGGAATGCTCGCCGGGCTTGGACAGCACGATATGCTCAGGCCGCACGCCCAGGATGACCTCCTGCGCCTTTACGCCCTTGTCCGCCAGCATCTTGCCCTTGACACCGTCCACTTCGATCTTGGCGCCGAAGGGGGTGACATAGTACTTTCCGTTTTCCTGGACCAGGTTGGTCTTCATGATGTTCATCTTGGGGGCGCCGATAAATTCAGCCACGAACAGGTTCTTCGGGCGCTCGAACACCTCGGTGGGGGTGCCGACCTGCTGGATAAAGCCGTCCTTCATGATGACGATGCGATCGCCCAGGGTCATGGCCTCGGTCTGATCGTGGGTGACATACACAAAGGTGGTGTTCAGGCGCTGCCGGAGCAGAATGATCTCGGCACGCATCTGGTTCCGCAGCTTCGCATCCAGGTTGGACAGGGGCTCGTCCATCAGGAACACCTTGGCGTTACGCACCATGGCCCGGCCGATGGCGACACGCTGCCGCTGGCCGCCGGACAGGGCACGGGGCTTGCGGAGCAGATAGTCGGTGATGCCCAAAATCTCCGCCGCCTGGGTGACCCGCTGATATACCTCGTCCTCGGGCATTTTCTTCAGCCGCAGGGAAAAGGCGATGTTGTCGTACACGCTCATGTGGGGATACAGGGCGTAGTTCTGGAACACCATGGCGATGTCCCGATCCTTGGGCTGCAGGTCATTGACCACTTCCCCGTCGATCTCGATGGTGCCCTCGCTGATATCCTCCAGGCCGGCGATCATCCGCAGGGTGGTGGACTTGCCGCAGCCGGAGGGGCCTACAAATACGACAAATTCCTTATCTTGGATATCCAGGTTGAAGTCGTGAACGGCAACGACCTGATTGTCATAGATTTTTTTAACATTTTTCAAAACGACATTAGCCATAATCTCATCTCCATTTTATAGTGCGCTCAGCTTAGCCCTTGACAGCGCCGCCGGTAACGCCTTCAACATAGTACTTTTGCAGGCACAGGAACAGGATGGTAACCGGGACAGCCACGATCACGCCGCCGGCGCAGAACATGGTGTACCGGGCGTCGATCTGGTCGGCGGTCAGCCAGCCGTACATACCAACGGCCACATTGAAGCCGGCTGAGGTATTTCTGGCCACATAGCTGGCGAACACATAGTCGCCCCAGGGGCCCATGAATGCGGTCAGGATGGTGTAGATCACGATGGGCTTTGCCAGCGGCAGGATGATCTTGTACAGCACCTGCGCTCTGGTGGCGCCGTCTACCCGGGCGGCCTCGTCCAGGGACTTGGGAATGGTGTCGAAGAAGCCCTTGGACACATAATAGCCCATGCCGGAGGAGGCGATGTACACCAAAATCAGGCCCGGAATGGAGTTCTCCTGGGACAGGCCCAGATCCTTCAGCACCTGGTACAGAATGATCATGGTGAGCATTCCGGGGAACAGGCCCAAAATCAGCATAAACTGCATCAGGGGCTTGCGGAGCTTAAAGCGGAAGCGGGACAGGGTGTAGCTCATGCACAGCACGATGACGGTTTGCAGCGCCGCCGACACCAGGGCGATGATAAAGGTGTTGATATACCAGCGCTTAAAATCGGAGTTCCAAAGGGCGATGTAGTTGTCCAAGCCCCATTGCTGGGGGATAACATAGCCGGTAATATGGGTGCTTTCCACCCGAAAGGACTGGAGGACGATGCAGACAAAGGGGACCAGCCAGATGATGCTCATCACCACCAGCACGATATAAATGGCGGTGTTGCTGATGGCGTTGGCCGCCCGAATGCCCATATGCCGTTTCAGTTGATTTTCATTATTCTTAGCCATTACTGGAAATCCTCCTCATTCTTGACCGACGGCAGCACGCCATAGACGATCAGGGAAATGATCGCCACGACCACGAAGATCAGAATACCGATCACCGATGCCATATAGTACGAGGCTTCCACACCGGTCGTGACCTTGAACAGCCAGGTCACAAGCAGATCCGTAGAGCCTACGGAGGCGGAGGATGTGGATATTGCCGGGTTTGTCGGCCCGCCGGCTGTCAGCAGGTAGATCACATTGAAGTTGTTCATGTTGCCGGTGAAGGAAGTGAGCAGATAGGGGCCGGTGATGAACAGCATATAGGGCAGCGTGATCTTGGTGTACTGCTTCCAGGCGCTGGCGCCGTCGATCTTCGCAGATTCGTACAGGTCCGCCGGGATGTTCATCAGAATGCCCGTGGCAATCAGCATCAGGTAGGGAATGCCGATCCAGATGTTGATCACAATGACCATAATTCTGGCCCAGGTGGCCTCCTCAAAGAAGGGCAGGGCCTTCTGGATCGCGCCGATCGTGATCAGCATATTGTTTACAATGCCGTTCTTGGCGAACATTTTCGACACATACAGCAGAGAGATGAACTGGGGGATGGCGATGGTCATGACCAAAATCGTCCGCCAGACCTTCTTGAACTGGATGCCCTTCTTGTTGATCATCATGGCGACCAGCATACCCAGGAAATAGTTGGTAAAGGTGGCAAAGAAGGCCCAGACCAGTGTCCAGATCAAGATCTCCTTAAATGCCTTTCCGTAGCCGCCCATGTTGAACATGGTCGCAAAGTTGTCCAGCCCCACCCAGGTAAACAGGGCGTTGGAATAGCCGTTGTTGTAGGTGCCGCTGTAGTTGGTAAACGCCACCAAAATCATAAAGACGATGGGCATCACCGTAAAGATCAGAATGCCGGTCAGGGGAAGGGCCAGCAGCGTGCGGTGGAACTGATCGTCCACCAGGGAGCGCAGATCGTCCTTGCCGCTTTTCAGCTTCTTGCCGCTGCGGATGATCTCCTCGGAGATGCGGTTTTGCTTTACATTCAGGTACCAGGTGTAGACAAATGCCACGATGAAGAAGATCGTCAGCACGCCGTACAGCAGGATCTTGAAGGAATTATCGTTGTAAGTGGTAACATAGGTGTCCAAAACCGGGTCATACTCTTTTACGGGGCCGAGCTTGCCCAGGCTGGGCAGCATACTCATCCAGTAGCCGCCGTTGGTGACCATGTAAAAAATAAACACGGCCTCAAAAAGCAGGAACAGCAGTCCTCTTAAAACCTGACCTCTGGCAATGTTTCCAAAGCCCATGATCACATAGGAGATCTTGGTAACAACACTGCCTTTGACAAAGGTGTTCACAATGTCGGAGAAAACTCCGGCAATTCCCTTCCCCAGCTTCACAAAAAAGCGGCCAACGGACTTTACCGCATTTCCAATGCTCACCGGGATCGATGCGAAGAAGCTGAGGAGCTTGTAAACAAATCTTTGCCATTTTGATAGCTGTAAATATTCCAAATCATTGTACTTTTTCATATCAAATCCCCTTACGAAAAAGGTTGGAGCCAAGAGCTTGACTCCAACCTAAATCAGAATCACTCAAGGCAGAATATCAAAATCTGCGTTGACGCCAGTTGGTGCGGATATTACTGGGCGATCAGCTCCACTTCGCCGGTAGCTGCATTGAGCTGGATCTTATAGGTGCCGGCAGTTTCCACCACATAGTTCTCAGCGGGGTAAGCGGTATCCCAGCTCAGGCCCTGGCGTACCTTAAACTGCACGCCGGCATCCATGGTGTAGGCCTCGGTGGTGGTCCAGATGTCGCCATCCTGAGTCATGGGCAGATCGACGCTCCAGGAGTCGCCGTTGATGTCGCCGATGACCGTAAAGGCATTCTTCGCCTCGTCGCTCATGCTGAACAGCTCGTTGACCTTTGCGGTGTAGTTGTCCAGAGCCTGCTGCAGGCCGGCATCATCGGTAGCGGCCTTGACATCGTCGGCGATGACCTTGGCGATATCCCACCAGGAGCCGTGGATCTGGCCCTGCACGACGGAGTACTCATTCTGCTCGGCCAGGGCGGTCAGAGCGGCGTTGGCCTTCACAGCATCGTCAGCCTGGGCCTCCAGGTTGGAGGGACCCCAAGCCAGGGTCTCAAAGCGCTCCAGCTGGCACTTGGCGCTGACCAGGTACTGCGCCAGCTTGTGCAGGGCAGCGCCACGGACAGCATCGGCCTGGGGCTTCACACCCAGCAGCTTGCAGCCGCTGTAGGAGCCCAGGTGATAGCTCTCACCGTCCACGGTGAAAGAGGGCAGATCGGCAATGCCCAGGTTGTCGCCCAGGATGCCGGCAGCGGTGGTGTAGTCCCAGGTGCCGGTCACGACCACGGCGGCGCCGGAGGCAAACTCATTGGCGCTGGAGGAGCTGAGGTGATAGTCGGAGTTGACCAGCTTCTGGATGCCCTTGCAGGCGATCAGGCCCTCGGGGGAGTTGAAGGTGTCGTTGACATTCAGGAAGTTGCCGTCGGCATCGGTGACCCATTCGGACTGGCAGCCGGTGGCGAAGAAGAAGGACGCGATGTACCATGCGCTGGTGTTCATCTCGAAGGCGAGGTACTTCTGAGCGGCCTCGCAGTCGGCGATGATGGCCTCCAGGCTGTCAATGTCCTCTTCGGGGATGACGCTCTTGTCGTAGTACATGAAGTAGCCATTGTCAGCGGTCAGAGGATAGGCGTACAGCGTTCCGCCGCTATTGGCAGCGGCCACAGCGGCGCTGTCGTTGCTGGATTTCACGGTCTCGGCAGCGGCCGTGCCCAGCTGAGAAAGGGCAGCGCCCTGCACCAGACGGGAGAACTGATCCTGTGCAAAGAAGTACAGGTCTGCGGCAGTTTCCACATCCACCAGGACGGAGGTTGCGCTTTCGGACTCGGAGGCGACCTCGATCGTTGCGTTGATCACAATGCCGTCTTCATTGCTTGCGTTGAAATCGGCGATCTGGGACTGGGTCAGCTCTACGGCCGCTTCCGGTACCCAAACCTTGATGTCGTAGGTGCCGGCGAGCGAGGTGCCGCTGTTGCCGGCAGTGCTGTCGTTGCCGCCGGTGCTGTCATTGCCGCCAGTGGTGCCGGAACAGGCACACAGAGACAGAACCATGACAGCAGCCAGCAAAATTGCTAGGAATTTTTTCATTGGAATGTTCCCTCCTAAAAAATATATATTTCAAGGCAAATTGCCAAGAAACCAATACCATCATCTCATTCCAGCGAATGCTGGAATGAGATTTTTATTTTTCTATCGGCGGAGCCGGGAGAAAAATCGTTAATTGTATGTTTGAATATTATCCGCTTACGGAATTGAGCAGCGCATCGTCGATCTTGCCCCATGCCCCGGCACCGTCTCCGGCGCACTGGACATAGATGCCCACCGTGAGTTCCTGCCCAGCGGTGTATTGGACGGCATCCGTCGTCTGGGTGTCCCAGCTGCCATAGCCGGTGATGATCAGCGGCACCTTGGACACGATCTCGCCGTCGATCTGGATATAGGCGTAGATGTCCGTTTCGCCGCAGTCGCCGCCCATAATGGAAATGGTGAATTTATAGCTGCCGCTGGGCAGATCCTCCACCGTCTGCTCCACGGTGAACTCCACGCCGCCGGGGGCCGCCTTCCAGAAGTGGACATGGTTGCTGCCGGTCAGAGAGTCGCTGAGCTTCTCCTCCACATACAGCTCATCGGCATTGCCCAGGTCGGTCAGCACCCAGCCGGTATCGTCGCCGGTTTCAAAGCTGTAGTTTTCCAGGAAGTTATACTCCACCATGGAGATGTAGCAGTGGGCGGTCATGCCGCTGGCTTCGCCGGTGATCTCATACTTGGCCACGCCGCCCTCGTACATCTGCTGAAGCTCCGCATCGGTGACATTCCAGGTCACCGGCACCGCCTGGCGGCTGTTATCGGTCATAATGGCATCCACCGTTTCCGGCAGCACGATCTCGCCGTTCAGGTCCACCACCAGGCTGACATCGCCGACGGCATCCGCCTGCAGCTCCGCATCGTTGCCGTAGCGGGCCAGGTTAAAGATCCGCAGGGATTCCAGGGGGTGGCCGGTGGCATCGAACATGGCCTGATTGTCCACGGCGCAGCCGCCGTAATACTTGCCCGCATCGTCGGGATCGTAGGCCGCCGCATAGCTGGAGGCCCAGCCGGAGCCGTACTGCTCCCACAGGGCGCTGTTCTCCTCCCAGGAGGAGGTGCCCACGGTGATCCAGGTGCCCTCCCAATAGCACACGCCGATGCCATTGGTCGTCTTATTTGCGATGGTGTCGATCACATCCCGCACCAAATTGGCCTGGCCCTGAACCGTGAAAGGATAGTCCACGGAATAGGAGCCGCCGCTGCTGATGGTGTTGCCGCTGAAATCCGTATCCTCGCCGGTATAGGCGTAGGAGGTTTCGACAACCATCACCTTTTTGTCGTAGGTCTCGGCGACCTCGGACAGGCAGGCCGCCAGATTATCCAGGCTGCCGTGCCAATAGGGGTAGTAGGACGAGGCGAACACATCATAGTCCACGCCGTAGTAGTCCAGCTTAAAAGCATAAGTGGGGTAGCGGCTGGGATCCTCGGGATTTGCAAAATGCAGGGCCACCAGCGCAGAGGGGTAGATCTCCCGCACGGCCTTGGAGCCGGCCTGCATCAGATACTGGATATTGAACCAGGTCTTTTCCCCGCACATATAGCCGTTGGTTTCGTTGCCGATCTGCACCATGCCCACATCCACACCGGCGGACTGCATCTGCTCCAGGCTCTCCTTGGTGTACTGGTACAGGGCCTCGGTCTTGGTTTCAATATCCATATCCGCCCACGCCAGGGGCACATACTGCTTGTTGGGATCGGCCCAGAAATCGGAATAGTGGAAATCCACCAGCAGCTTCATGCCATACTGGTTGGCCCGCAGGCCGATCTCGATGGCTTTTTCCAGATCGTTGTTGCCGCCGCCGTAGCCGTTGCCATCGGCATCATAGGGATCATTCCACACCCGCACCCGAATGTAGTTCACACCGCTTTCGGCCAGGGTCTGGAACACATCCTGCTCCTCGCCGTTAAAGCCGTAGTATTTCACGCCGCTGTCCTCCAGGGAGATCACGGAGGAGGCATCCATGCCCATGATAAAATCCTCCGGCAGATTTTCTACCTTTTGAACGAACAGGCTGCTGCCCTCGATTTTTTCCGTGGGAATGTAGGAGCTGCCCTCCTCCTTGCTGCAGCCCGCAAACAGGGCCGCAAGCAGAACTGCCGCAAGAATGAAACAAACCGCTCTTCTCATACGAATCTCCTCATGATTATGATATAAAAATGAAACTACTGCAAGCGCATCAGGTGCCGTGCCACCTGCAATGCCGCATCATCGGCGGAGCCGTTGATCTCCCCCAAGTGCAGGGAGTCCGCCCGGAAGCAGAGGTAGTAATCCTCCCCTGCGCTGTATTGGATGTAGCTCTGGGCGGAACCGGCGCCGGTGGCGGCATCGTAAATTTTAATGCCGTAGACCAGGCCGTCCTCCCCAATATAGGGCACAGCCTCCGAGTCCTCCGGCAGTGTCAGCGCTGCCAGGGCGCCCATGACCTCCGGGATCTTGGAGGACGAGAGCAGATAGAAGTCCGCTTCGTCCAGGGCGCTCTCGTCAAACACCACATAGGTAAGGGCGTGCCCCCGGATCATTTGAATGCCCTCCGGCATCTGGGTTTCCAGCTCCAGGTTCAGAGCCTGATCCGCACAGTCTGCATCCACGAAAAAGGTTACCTTTTTTTCCGCCGTCGTGTCCGTGACCCATGTAAAGATCCAGCCCCACAGCAGTACGGATGCCAGGGCGCATAAGACATACAGGTGCAGGTTGGAAAAAACACTTTTGATCTTCCTCATAGCACTTCCTCAACTGCGGCGATGTAGCCCTCCACCACCTGGAGCCTGCAGGGCTTCCCGTCCGGCAGGGCCTTCGCACAGTCCGCCCGCACGCTCAGGCGCTGGGTCTCGCCGTCGCTGTGCAGCAGCACCCGATTGATCGTAATGCTCTTGCGAATGCGTATATTCCTGGGATCCAGCTCCAGCACCCCGCTGAGGGTCTGCACCGGGCCGTCTAATATCCGCTGCTCATGGCGGGCGGTGTAGCGGTTGGGGAGGATCACAGCCGTCCATTCAAAAATCACGATCCAGCCGCCGAAAGTAGAGGCGGCATATGCGGTCAGCTCCATCCGGGTTTCGTTGGCCGTGTTCGTCAGGCAGCAGCAGACGATGCAGACCAGAAGTGCGCCGGCGCCGACAATGCCGGCAAGCCAGGCGTGAAATCGGTTGCGCTGCAACAGCTTTTCCGCATTTTGGCGACTGTAAAAGGTCATGCAATGTCACTTCCAAATTTTTTGCTCACAACGATTATAACGCATCATTGTGCATTTTGCAAGAAAAATTTTTCAAAATCGCAAAATTTTTAGCATTTATTTTTCCCCTTGACAATTTGCCGAATATTATGTACGATAAGAAGTAACACAAACCCTGCCTTGGGGGAGAAAGGATCGAAAAAACATGAATAAACACCTTATTGGGTTCCTCTGTGTGCTGCTCAGCCTGGCCATGCTGCTGTGCGGCTGCACCACCAACCCGGCAGATGACAGCTCGAAGGACTCCAGCGGCCGCTATGCGCTGGCGGACAACGGCGAGGCCATTGTAAATGATGTCAACTGGGACAACTACACCGCGTGCAGCGACAACGCCCGTGTGTTCTACGAGATCTTCGTCGGCTCCTTCTCCGACTCCAACGGCGATGGCATCGGCGACCTGCGGGGCATCATCAACCGCATGGACTACCTCAACGACGGCGACCCGGATTCCGGCCTCAGCCTGGGGGTGGAGGGCATCTGGCTGTCCCCCATTTTCAAATCCCCCTCTTACCATAAGTACGACACCACCGACTATTATCAGGTGGATCCCCAGTTCGGCACTGAGGAGGATCTGAAGGAGCTGATCGAGCTGTGCCACCAGCGGGATGTGAAGATCATTCTGGATCTGGTCATCAACCACACCGGCAGCCTCAACCAGATGTTCTCCGACTTTACCGTTGCCCACCGCCAGGGTGACACCTCCAGCAAATACTATGACTACTATTGCTATTACAGCCAGGGGGAGCAGGCGCCCGCAGGCAGGACCTATTCCCAGCTCTCCGGCACCACGGACTACTACGAGTGCAATTTCTCCACCGATATGCCGGAGCTGAACTACGACAACCCCGATGTCCGCCAGGAGGTGCTGGATATTGCCAAGTACTACCTGGATCTGGGCGTAGACGGCTTCCGCTTTGACGCCGCCAAGTATATTTACTTCGGCGACAACGCCAAGAGCGCCGAATTTTGGAGCTGGTATATCGCAGAGCTGCGGAAGATCAAGAGCGATATCTACACCGTAGCCGAGGTGTGGGACGGCGACGGCATCACCGACCTGTACTACCCCGCCCTGAACTGCTTCAACTTCACCACCTCCCAGACCAGCGGCCTGATCGCCGAGGGCGCCAAGGGCGGAGATTCCAGCCGCTATACCAGCTATGTGGGAAGCTATTTGCAGAACATTCACAGCCTGAATGCCGACTCCATGATCATTCCCTTTATCAGCAACCACGATATGGACCGGGCTGCCGGCTACCTGAGCAGCGCCTCCGGCCAGATGATGATGGCGGCCAACCTGTACATCCTCTCCTCCGGCTCGCCCTTCATCTACTACGGTGAGGAGATCGCCATGCGCGGCTCCCGGGGCGGCTCCAACACCGATGCCAACCGGCGGCTGGCCATGGTGTGGGGTGACGATGATGCCGTTGCCGACCCGGAGGGCGCCACCTACAGCACCGATAAGCGGGCGGATGCCTCCGTTGCGGAGCAGCTTTCAGACGGCGACAGCCTGTACAGCTATTACAAAAAGCTGATTATGATCCGCAAGGCCAATCCGGAGATCGCCCGGGGCACCTACACGGCTCTGAGCCTGGGCCAGAAGCTGGGCGGCTTCACCTCCCAGTGGCAGGGCAGCACGGTATGCGTGATCCACAACACCACCACCGAGGAGATCACGGTGGATCTGTCCGCGGCCAACC
The DNA here is from genome assembly GCA_964383485.1 of uncultured Oscillospiraceae bacterium. Classification (GTDB taxonomy): domain Bacteria; phylum Bacillota; class Clostridia; order Oscillospirales; family Oscillospiraceae; genus Faecousia. The sequence continues at coordinate 277 of CAYLHM010000034.1, read as the reverse complement.
TGGACTTCAGCCAGATTTCAGCTTATATCGGCTTGAACAGCGCCAGCCTGGAGGGTACGGTGCTGACCATCGGGGCGCAAACCAGCGTTGTCCTGCGGTAAACATTCCGAAAGCTCTGAGGAAAATAGAAATTGGCCTGCCGCAAAAACGGCAGGCCAGTTTTTTACGCCTTCGGAGATCCCACAGCCCCTTGGGCAGCGGAGCAGATCCAAATCAAAGGAACCTCTGAATAAATCGTCTGCGGCGCTTTGACGGGGAAACGAAAACAGAGCGGCAA
>CAYLHM010000033.1:9552-10725 GCA_964383485.1 uncultured Oscillospiraceae bacterium | reverse complement strand
TCCCTACATTTCCCCTTGCATTTTGTCGCATAATGGGATAAAATAGGAGCCAGGAAGGAGCGTGATACTATGAAGTCCCGCATAATGACCCTGCTGCTGGCGCTGAGCCTGCTGCTTGGCCTGCTTCTGCTGCCCGGCTGCCTGCACACCAGCGATGACCCCTTTGGATCCGAAGATCTGTTCAACCCCTCTGCCACCCCCGGTGTCACAAGCTCCGAGCCTACCCAGACCGCCGCACCCACGGAGACCGCCACACCGCCGGAAACCACGGCGCCCACGGGTATGTACACCACCGAGGAACTGATGGCCCTAGAGAACGAAAAGAAGGGCTACGGCCCCGGCATCTCCAAAGACGGGACGCCCCCGGCCTATGCCCAGGAGTGCCAGACGCTCTACGGCCAGTACGGCGGAAATTTCTATGTGCCCGACAGCAACTCCGTCTACCTGACCTTTGACTGCGGCTATGAATACTCCTATGAGGACGAAAACGGCAACACCGTCCGGGTCACCGAGCAGATTTTGGATGTTCTGAAGGAGAAGAATGTGAAGGCCGTATTTTTCGTGACCATGTACTACTGCACCCAATCCCCGGATCTGGTGCAGCGCATGGTGGACGAGGGCCACGCCGTGGGCAACCACACCAACAACCACAAGGTACTGCCCGACATCAGCCTGGACGAGCTGGAATATGAGATCATGAGCCTGCATGACTATGTGAAGGAGCAGTTCGGATATACCATGCACCTGCTCCGCCCGCCTGAGGGCGCTTTCTCCAGCCGGAGCCTGGCTGCCGCCAAGAACCTGGGCTACAAGAGCGTGGATTGGAGCATTGCCCATGCCGACTGGGATCCCAGCAATCAGCCCGACATCGCCACGGCCTACACAAACATGACCGAGCGGGCCCACGGCGGCGCCATCTACCTGCTCCATGCCGTGTCCGTCACCAACGCCACCATTTTGCCCGACCTGATCGATTACCTCCAGGCGCATGATTACAGCATTGATTTGTTCACATAATGTGGGTAAAATTCTGCTTTCCACGCAATTCGCTGTTTATGGTAAAGACTTTTTCCCCGAAAGATGCTATACTGTGAGCAGATTACAGGAAACAGGTGATGAACATGGATCTTTTACAGATCGGCAGCTTTCTCAAGCAGCTCCGTTCCGAGCGGG
>CAYLHM010000033.1:8299-9452 GCA_964383485.1 uncultured Oscillospiraceae bacterium | reverse complement strand
TTGCCTGCATTCTCCACGGGGTTCGGAACAATGCCATGATGGCCTACATCGAGCAGCACATCGCCGCCGGAGCTGATGTTATGTAAACTGCTTATGCGTTATGTAAACCGTCAATCCGGCGTTATGTAAACCATTGAGGTTCAAAAACCGCCATGTCCAACCGGGCATGGCGGTCTTTTTTATTCCTGAACATCGATATCCAGGCCCAGCTCCCTGGGGCGGAAGCGGGGACACACATTATCGGTGGTCACGATCACCGATGCCGCAAGATGGGTGCCGATCTCGCAGGCCTCCTTCAGGGTCTTGCCGTAGGTCAGGCCGATGGCCACGCCGGCGCAGAACGCATCTCCGGCTCCTGTGGTATCGTTCACCGGCACCTTCCGGGCGGGGCAGTAGCCCGTATCCCCCTCCATGTCCGCATACACCGCACCCTTGACCCCCATGGTGACGATCATCTTGGGAATTTGGGCACTGCGCACCTTGTCGGACAGGATCCGCTGCAGCTGCTGCTGGCCCAGGCGGGAGAAGTCATCGGAGAACAGCATACCCGCCTCCTGGGCATTGCACACGAAGCAGTCGATGGATTGCAGGAAATCCCGGCGCTCCATGGCGATGGCAATATTGGCCGGCACGGCAAACACCGGGATCTGGTACTTCTGGGCCAGGCGGAGGACCCGCTTGACGATCTCCTTGTCCAGATCGATTTCAATAATGACACTGTCCGCATTCCGGAAGATCTCGTCCCCCTGCTCGTCCAAAATGTCCGCAATAGGCATCAGATCCGGGCGCTTGGACACGGAGGCGTACACATCGCCGGTATCGTCGAACACGGCCAGCCAGGTGCCCATACCGTCGGGAGTGGCACGGATATAATCGGTGTTGACCTTGTGGGAGCGGAGCTTTTTCACAACCTCGTCGCCAATACCGCTGGAATTGACCAGGCTGACAAAGGTGGGGCGCAGCTCGCAGTTGGCCACATCCTCCGCCACATTCCGCCCCACGCCGCCGTGTACCTGCTCAATATTGCCGTGATTTCGTCCGTTGGGGACGAAGCGTCCGTCGGGATAGCCCTTGATATCCACGAAAACCGCACCAATGATCACAATGCCCATGTCCTGCCTACCTCCGCATATTATTTGTGACCATTATACCA
>CAYLHM010000033.1:0-8199 GCA_964383485.1 uncultured Oscillospiraceae bacterium | reverse complement strand
ATTATACCACAGTTTCCGTATTTTTCAACAGAAAATTTTACTGGAACCGTACATTTTCGTCGCCCTCGAAGAACAGCGCCAGAGAGCCTGGCCCCAAATGGGAGCCGGTGGCCGGCTCGTGCTTCACCACCATGATCTTTTCAGGGTCCGTCCACTGGCTCAGCAGCTCCACCAGGGCTTGGACACCCTCCGGGTTGTCGCAGTGGGAGATGGACAGCATCTGGTCCCGGTGGGCCAGGGCCTGATATTTGTCCGCCATGAACTTGATGGCCTGCTTCATGCCCCGCACCTTGGCATAGGCCACGATTTTGCCCTCGGCGCTGCCTTTCAGCATGGGCCGAATGCCCAGCATGGAGCCAAAGGCGGCGGTAAAATTGGAAATTCTGCCGGTGCGTGCCAGGTGGCGGATATCGTCCACCACGAACACCTGGTAAATGTGCATCCGCAGCTTGTCCAGGCGCTGGGCAGTTTCCTCCACCTCCATGCCGTTGGCCCGGCACTTTGCCGCCCGGAGAACCAGCATACCCTCGCCCATGGAGGCGCCCAGGCTGTTGACCAGGCAGATCTTCCGCTGGGGATAGCGCTCCAGCAGCTCCTCCCTGGCGATCTGGGAGGAGTGGAAGGCGCCGCTGATACCGCCTGCAATGCAGATATACAGCAGATCCTTGCCCTCTTTCAGGTAGGGCTCCATGTAGTCGATATACCGCTGGGGGTTGATCTGTGAGGTGTTGACCTCTGTGCCGCTGCGCATGGCGTTGTAATAGGCCACATCGTCGAAGCTGTCGCTGTCCACGCAGGAGCATTCCACGCCGTTGACGAAGTATGGAAAGGGAATGACCCGAATTTGGTTCTTCTCTGCCAATGCCTTGCCGATGTTGGAAGCGGAATCCGTTAAAATTTCAAAGCTCATAGAAAAGCCTCCTTATGAATTGCTGCTGCTATCATAACATCGGCAATCTTCTCTGGCAAGCTACCCGTTCACTCCACCGTTCCACCCTGTTCGTTCTACCCGTAGAATTTCAATCCTACCGCTCTACTAACAGTAGAGTTGGCAAAGTAGAGAACTTTTTCAATGTGAAAATCTCAAAATTCCCGCTCCAATCTAATATTTTTGAAACTTATTCGGATCTTGCCAAAAAAGGGCGCCCGCTTGCGCAGGCGTCCCCTTTGTTATGCTATTGTTTTTGCTTACAGCCCCCGCAGCCGCTGCAGGCGCCGCAGGCCGAGCAGTTCCCGCCGCAGCCGCCGGTGCTTTTCTTATGCCGCAGGCTGCGCACACACAGTCCCACAACAACCAGCAAAACCAGCAGTACGACCAGGGTTCCCCCGTTGGCGCAAATCCAATCCAGCATGGCTTTATCTCCTTGCCGCTGCCAGGGGCCGCTCCGCCGTCTTAGCAGGCCGGAACAGCAGATACAGGAAGCAGGCCAGCACAGCCACCGCCACAATGGTTCCCAGAATATTGCCGGCGCCTACGAACCAGCCGCCAAGCTGGTTGATTACCAGGCTGACCACATAAGCCAGGCCGCACTGATAGGCGATGGCAAAGGCCGTCCATTTGCCGCTGTTCATCTCCCGCTTGATGGCGCCCATGGCCGCGAAGCAGGGTGCGCACAGCAGGTTAAAGGCCAGGAAGGAAAATCCTGCCACGCCGTTGCCAAAGGCAGCAGCCATGTTCTGATACACATTGCCAACGCCGGAAGCATACAGGATGCCCAGAGTGCCGACAATGTTCTCCTTGGCCACCAGGCCGGTAATGGAGGCCACGGTCGCCTGCCAGTTGCCCCAGCCCAGGGGAATGAAGATCCATGCGATCAAATTGCCAATAGTTGCCAGAATGCTGTTGCCGATCTCCTCCTCGCTGAGCATCCGGAAGCCCTCGCCGGGCACCACGCCGAAGAAGCTGGTGAACCACACCAAAATGGTGGACAGCAGAATGATGGTACCGGCTTTCTTGATGAAAGACCAGCCCCGCTCCCAGGTGCTGCGCAGCACATTGCCCACAGTGGGCCAGTGGTAGGCAGGCAGCTCCATCACAAAGGGCGCCGGGTCGCCGGCAAAGATCTTGGTCTTTTTCAGGATAATGCCGGAGCAGACAATGGCAGCCATGCCCATGAAATAGGCCGCCACACCGATCAGCGCACTGCCGCCGAAGATGGCGCCGGCGATCATGGAGATGAACGGCAGCTTTGCGCCGCAGGGAATAAAGGTGGTGGTCATAATGGTCATGCGGCGATCCCGCTGATTTTCAATGGTTCGGGATGCCATGATGCCCGGCACGCCGCAGCCGGTGCCCACCATAATCGGAATAAAGGACTTGCCGGACAGGCCAAAGCGGCGGAACAGCCGGTCCATCACAAAGGCGATCCGGGCCATGTAGCCGCAGGACTCCAGGAACGCCAGGAACAGGAACAGCACCAAAATCTGGGGCACAAAGCCCAGAACAGCGCCCAAACCGGCCACGATGCCGTCCAAAATCAGGCCGCTGAGCCAGTCGGCGCAGTTCAGACTGGTAAGCAGGCTTTCCACCAGCACAGGAATGCCCAGCACCCATACGCCGTAGTCGGCGGGATCCGGCCCGTCAAAGCCGTTCTCCTCCAGATAGGCCACTGCATCCACAAAGGTCATGGGCACGGTGGTTTCCTCATCCGCATCGGCGGGAATGGTGTCGTAATAGGCCGTCCATTCCGACACGGCCAGGGTCTCCTCGTCCTCCACCTCAATGGTGGCTGTTTTGCTCTCAGGCTCAAAGGCCTTCAGCATGGCCAGGGCTTCCTGTGCATCGAAGTCCTCGTCCTCCACATCCAGGCCGGCGAACGCACCGGCAGCCTGAATAGCAGCGGTGTAATCTCCGTCTACTTCTTCATATTCTGCCGTGCCGATGCCCAGCAGGTGCCAGCCGTCACCGAACACGCCGTCATTGGCCCAGTCCGTCAGCATACTGCCAAAGGGGCCCATGGCAATGTAATAAATAATGAAAATAACCACGGCGAAGATGGGCAGCGCCAGGATCCGGTTGGTCACCACCTTGTCGATGCGGTCGGACACGGTGAGCTTGCCGGCATTCTTTTTCTTGCAGCAGTTTTTCATGATCTGACCGATGCACAGGTAGCGCTCATTGGTGATGATCGTCTCGGCATCGTCGTCCAGCTCCTGCTCTACCGCACGGATATCGTTTTCGATATGCTCCAGGGTGGCCGGTGCCAGCTTGAGCTGCTCCAGGACCTTTTGATCCCGCTCGAAGATCTTCACCGCATACCAGCGCTGCTGCTCCTCGGGCATACTGTGGACAGCCGCCTCCTCAATATGGGCGATGGCGTGTTCCACGGTCCCGGAGAAGGAATGCTGGGGCACAAAGTTTCCGGCCTTGGCCGCTTCGATGGCCATTTCAGCCGCCTTGAGAACGCCCTCGCCTTTCAGGGCGGAGATCTCCACCACCTTGCAGCCCAGGCTGTGGCTGAGGGCGGAAATGTTGATCTGATCGCCGTTTTTGCGCACCAGATCGATCATATTCACCGCCACCACCACGGGGATCCCCAGCTCCAGGAGCTGGGTGGTGAGGTACAAATTCCGCTCCAGATTGGTGCCGTCCACAATGTTCAGAATGGCATCAGGCCGCTGGCCGGTGAGGTAATTCCGGGCCACGACCTCCTCCGGCGTGTAGGGCGACAGGGAATAGATGCCGGGCAGGTCGGTGATGGTCACGCCCTCGTGCTTTTTCAGCTTTCCCTCTTTCTTCTCCACCGTAACGCCGGGCCAGTTGCCTACAAACTGGTTGGAGCCGGTCAGGGCGTTAAACAGGGTGGTCTTGCCGGAGTTGGGGTTGCCGGCAAGTGCAATTTTCAAATCCATATTCATTCTCCCTTCTGATTAGCGTTCGCTAACTGATGATCAAAATAAAAGCTCCCCTGGATGCCTCTGAAGAAATCGGCAGGTGCGGACGGCAGAAGACCCGCTGCTCCGCCCAGACGATTTTTCAGCGCTTCCTTCATTCGACCTCCACCATTTCGGCATCGGCCTTGCGCAGGCTCAGCTCATAGCCGCGGACAGTGACCTCCACCGGGTCGCCCAGGGGGGCCACCTTGCGGACATACACCTCCACGCCCTTGGTAATGCCCATGTCCATAATGCGCCGCTTCACGGCACCCTCGCCATGGAGCCGCTTGACCCGAACGGTCTGGCCGATTTTTGCTTCACGCAGTGTCATATTCAAACCTCCTTCAAAAAATATTTTACACCATGATCTTTTGGGCCATTTCCCGGCTGATGGCCACCCTGGATTCCTTGACCTTGACGATCACATTGCCCTCCATGGTTTGAATGACCGTGACGGCCCCTCCGACCACGAAGCCCAGATTTTCCAGGTGGCGCCGAACCTCCGGCTTGCCGCCGATTCGGCCGATGAGGTACTCCTGGCCGGGCTGTGCAAATGTAAGTGGAAGCATCTGATTACGCTCCTTTCTAAGTACCCGGTGCCTTTGCGGTTAGCCCTAGCTAACTTCTGCGGATATTATACGCCTGCCCCGCCCGTTTGTCAAGACCTTTTTTGATATTTTTTCCGAAGCCTGCAATTCCTCTTGTTCAGCGAAAAAACGCAGATCGCACAGCGCTTTTTTACGGTCTTACCTCACGCCGAGAAAGGCTGCAAGGGCCGCCGGAAAAGGCCCGCTGCCCCGCCGCAGGCGATGGATCCGGGGCTGCGCAAGATCCCCCACAAAAAAGGAAAAAGAGGAAGGTTTGCGCCTTCCTCTTACTTTTTCCTGCCTTAGTCAGCCTTGGCGGCCAAAACCTGACGGCCATTGTAGGAGCCGCAAGCCTTGCAAGCTCTGTGGGGCTGGATGGGTTCACCGCACTTGGGGCAAACACTGACACTGGGAGCGGACAGCTTCCAGTTGGAACCCCGCCGCTGATCACGACGGGCCTTGGACACCTTACACTTAGGGACAGCCATGGATGACACCTCCTTGGTAGAACTGCTTTTCAGACAGCATTCATTATAATTTTACTCTTCCAGAAGCTGCTTCAAAGCAGCAAAACGGGGATCCGGCTCCTTCCGGCAGCCGCAGGGGCCATCGTTCAGGTTCTTGCCGCAGCGGCAGCACAGCCCCTTGCAGTCCGGCCTGCACAGCAGCTTTGAACCCATGTTCAGCACAAACACCGTACGCACAATGTCCTCCAGGTCGGCACTGTCGCCCTCCAGAGGGAATACCCACTCGTCTTCATTTTCTTCGCTGGCCAGCTCGGTCACCAGCACCGCCTGGATGGGAAACTCCACACGGGCGCTAAATTCCGATGCGCAGCGGTCGCACACGCCATGAATGGTGGTATGCAGGGTGCCTGACATCATCAGCACCCCTGCGGTGTTGCGCACCGTGCCGCTGGCTTCCACCGGCTCCGTGACGGGATAGCAGTTGCCATAGCGAAGATCACTCAGATCCACGCTGGTCGTGAACGGGAGCGACTGGCCGGGACGATCAATAATTTTGGACAGCCCCAGAAGCATCGCCAAACCCCTCCTCACAATCATGCTTAGCTATTATATCGTTTTTTTCTGAATTTGTCAAACACTATTTTTCGGATTTTTCTTCTTTTTTCCGAAATTTCCCGCCCCTGCTGCGGGGGAACCCTCAAAACCTTATGTAAGCCCGCTCCCTGCGGGTGCCTGTTTGTATAATCTTGGCCATTGCAGCTTACTACCCTCAGATGCAAAATATTGGGAAAAAATCTCTTGACTTGTAGATATCTTTATGATATCATTTTAATAACTTTTAAGAGGAAGAAGGGCTCCCCATGCTTCGCATCAGCCATCTGACCAAGCACTACGGCGAGAAATGCGCCGTCAGCGATCTGACCCTGCACATTGCCCCCGGCGAGATCTACGGCTTCATCGGCCACAACGGCGCCGGAAAAACCACCACCCTGAAATGTATCTGCGGCGTTCTGCAATTTGACGGCGGGGACATTCTGGTGGACGGCCACAGCATCAAGTCCGAGCCGCTGGAATGCAAAAAAGCCCTGGCCTATGTGCCGGACAACCCGGACCTGTACGAATTTCTCACCGGAGTGCAATATCTGAACTTTGTGGCGGATATCTACGGTGTTTCCCGGGAGGAGCGCAAGGCCCGCATCGCTGAATTTGGCGAGCTGCTGGGCATGACCGACGATCTGGCCCTGCCCATTTCCGACTGCTCCCACGGTATGCGCCAAAAGGTGGCGCTCATCGCTGCGCTTATTCACAAGCCCCGGCTCCTGCTGATGGACGAGCCCTTCGTGGGCCTGGATCCCGTGGCCTCCCACCAGCTCAAGCTGGTGATGCAGAACCACTGCAGCCAGGGCGGCGCCATTTTCTTCTCCACCCATGTGCTGGAGGTGGCGGAAAAGCTGTGCCACAAGGTGGCGATCATTCGCAGCGGCCAGCTGGTAGCCAGCGGCACCATGGACGAGGTGCGGGGCGACACCTCCCTGGAGCAGGTGTTCCTGGATCTGGAGGGAACGGCCCAATGAAAGCACTGATTTGGTTGCGGTTTCGGGCGCTGCTGGCGGGCTTTACCCGGCAGGGCAAGCGCAAAAACGGCAAGCCCCGGGGCAAGGGAATGCTGGTGGTGGTGATCCTGCTGTATTTATATTTGGCCGTGCTCCTGTGCGCCGCCATGGGCTTTACATTCTACACTCTGGCAGCGCCTTACCATATGATGGGCCTGGATTGGCTGTATTTTGCCATGGCCGGGCTGATGGCTCTGGGCTTTTCCCTGATCGCCACGGTGTTCACCACCCAAAGCCAGCTCTACGATGCCAAGGACAATGACCTGCTCCTGGCTATGCCCCTGACCCCGGGGCAGATCTTGCTCAGCCGCATGATCCCGCTTTTGGCAATGAATTTGCTGTCCGCCGCCATTGTCATGGTGCCGGCCATCGTTGTGTACGCTTCCGTGGTGGAGCTTTTGGCGCCGGGGTTGATTATGCAGATCTCGAGCCTGGTGGGGATCGTCCTCGCCGCCCAGGCCATCGCCTGCCTGCTGGGTTGGCTGCTGCACCTGCTGCTGAGCAAGGTCAACAAGTCCTTTGCTTCCGTGCTGTTCGTGGTGGTCTTTTTTGTATTTTATTTCAGTATTTACACCCAGGCTGAGCGCATTTTGGCGGCTATGGCTGCCAACGGCCAGGCCATTGCCGGCGCCCTGCAAAGCTGGGTTTGGCCGATCTACGCCTTGGGGCAGGGCTGCCTGGGCAGTCATCTGCATATTTGGGCGTTCACCGCCATCGCCTGCCTGCTGTTTGGGCTGGTTTATTGGCTGCTGAGTGTCAGCTTTCTCCGTTCTGCCACTGCCCGGCGCAGTGCCCGCCGGCGGAAGCTGGACATGAACCGCCTCCGCCAGAGCAGCGCAGGCTCCGCCGTATGCTATAAGGAGCTGCGCCGCTTCCTGGGCAGCCCGGTGTACCTGACCAATATGGGCCTGGGCGTGGTCTTTGTGGCGGCTCTGGCTGTGGCCGGGATACTCTTCCGCACCAAGGTGCTGGAGCTTGCCCAGACACTTTTAGGCGGCTCCGGGGAATTTTACCCCCTGATCATCAGCGCCGTGCTGTGCGTGGCGGCGTCTATGATGTGCATTTCCTGCCCCAGTATTTCCCTAGAAGGAAAAAATCTGTGGATTTTGAAGTCCATGCCCATCTCCACCCGGCAAATTCTGTTAAGCAAGCTGCGCTTCCACTGCCGCCTGGCCACCGGCTCCACGGCTCTGAGCGGCCTGATTTTGTCCCTGACCTACGGGTGCAGCCTGCCCGGCGTGGTGCTGTGCGTGCTGGTCTCCGGCCTGCTCACCGTCATTAGCGGTCTGCTGGGGCTGATCTGCGACCTGAAATGGACCCGGCTGGACTGGATCAGCGAGGCCTACCCCTGCAAGCAGTCCATTTCGGTGATGATCGTCATGTTTTCGCTGATGCTGCTGCCCATCGCCCTGGGCGTGCTGTATATCCCCGCCAGCCGGATCTTCTCCCCTGACGGCTACCTGGCCGCCTGCACTGCCGCACTGGCGCTGGTGGTTGGCCTGCTGTACCGGGTTTTGGTCACCTGGGGCGTGAAAAAATGGGAACGGCTGTAAAGTATAAAGGGCTGCCTCGCAAAGGTGGGGCAGCCCTTTTTTCGCATCGTTTCGGAAAGATTTGATGAATTTGCAGGCAGCGGTTCGCCGGAGCTGCCTTCGT
>CAYLHM010000032.1:0-10816 GCA_964383485.1 uncultured Oscillospiraceae bacterium | reverse complement strand
TCATGCTCGGAACCGTCACAATAGACGGCTTATTCTTCGGCATATAGAACTCTTTATATTCTTTCTTATAATCAAACACCATATTGTACCTCCGTAAAATTCCGATTTATTAGGAAAACGGGAAACTGTCTAAAGATATTTCTTCAGACAGTCTTATTCTGTCATATATTCCTGAACGGGCTACCCCATTAGGTTTCCCCTCTAACCGGGGGATCCCTGCGCCGGCGTGCGTTCCTGATCGGAATAACATGATTTTATTGGGGGTGGATCCCCAGATATTTTTCCAGCGCCGCAATTTTCAGGCAGGTGCAGAACACCAGCATGGCCTTTTCCAGCTCGTCGATGGGCGGCAGGCTGGGGGCAATGCGGATCATGCTGTCGTTGGGGTCGATGCCGTAGGGATAGGTGGCCCCGGCCTCCGTCAGCCGTACCCCCGCCCGGCAGCACAGATCCAGGCAGCGCTTGGCCGTGCCGGGCATGGCCGCCACGCAGATGAAATAGCCGCCTTTGGGGGGATGCCAGTGGGCAATGCCCCGGTTGGTCAGCTCCGCCCGGAGAATTTTCAGCACCGCTTCAAACTTCGGCCCCATGATCTGGGCGTGGCGCTTCATCAGCTCCAGGGTGTGGGCCTTGTCCTTCAGGTATTTCACATGGCGAAGCTGGTTGACCTTGTCGTAGGAGATGGTCTGCACGCCCATGAGCTTTTTCTGATACTGAATATTTTCCTCGGAGGAGGCGATCACGGAGATGCCGGAGCCGGGGAAGGTGATTTTGGAGGTGGAGGCAAATTCGTACACCATATTGGGCCGTCCGGCGGCAGCGCACAGGGAAATGATATCCCGGAACGGCTCAAATTCCCCGGAAAATTCATGGACACAGTAGGCGTTGTCCCACATGATCACAAAATCCGGGGCCGCCGGCTTCAGGTTGGCAAAGCGATCCTCCACCTCCTGGGAGTAGGTATAGCCCTGGGGATTGGAATATTTCGGCACGCACCAAATACCCTTAACACTGGGATCCTGCACCAGCTCCTCTACTGCGTTCATATCCGGGCCGCTGGGGGTCATGTGTACGGTGATCATCTCAAAGCCGAAATGCTCGGTGATGCGGAAATGCCGGTCGTAGCCGGGGGCAGGGCAGAGGAACTTTATCCGCTCCTCCTTGCACCAGGGCCGGGGGCTGTCCACCAGGCCGTGGGTATAGGCCCGGGCGATGAGGTCGTGCATCAGGCTCAGGCTGGAGTTGCCGCCCACAAAGGTCTGCTCCGGCTTGCAGCCCAGAATGTCCGCCCAGTAGGCCCGTGCGCAGGGCAGACCGGCTAGGTCGCCGTAGTTCCGGGCATCAATGCCGTCGGATACGCAGCTCTCACTGTCGGGAATTACGGTCAGCAGGTCGCTGACCATGTCCAGCTGGGCACGGCTGGGCTTGCCTCTGGACATATCCAGGTGTAAATTCTCCCGGCACAAAAGCTCATAGCGGGCCAGCATTTCGCTGTATTCCAGGCGCAGGTCCTCTCGGCTTCTGCAGGAATAGCTGGGCATTGCCATCATCTCCTTCAAAAATTTCCCATATAATTGGAATATATTATAGCTGTATTCCACAAAAAATGCAAGTCGAAAAAGGTTAAAATTCAAAAATGGAGAAAAATTTCCCCGGAAACAAAAATAGGGCTTGCATTTTCTGGAAAGCTGCTGTATAATCAGGGCATTGATGTGCAAATTCCAACTTTATTTTTAGCATTTTCAATTATCTGAAAGGGGCGCTCTTTGATGTGTACAGAGTTTTTCGTGCCGGAAATCTATGGGACAGATGTATTTAACGAGGCAACCATGCGCCAGCGGCTGTCGCCGGAGACCTTTTCCGCCTGGAAACAGTGCATCAGCACCGATACCCCGCTGCCGCCGGCAGCCGCCGACGGGATCGCTGAAGCCATGAAGGAGTGGGCCGTGGAAAAGGGCGCAACCCATTTTACCCACTGGTTCCAGCCCATGACCGGCGTTACGGCGGAAAAGCACGATTCCTTTATTTCACCCACGGGCGATGGGCGGGCGCTGATGGAGTTTTCCGGCAAGGAGCTTATTCGGGGCGAGCCGGATGCCAGCTCCTTCCCATCCGGCGGCCTGCGGGCAACCTTCGAGGCCAGGGGCTACACCGCCTGGGATCCCACGGCCTATGCGTTTGTAAAGGATCACAGCCTGTACATTCCGACCTGCTTCTTCTCCTACACCGGGGCGGCTCTGGACAAGAAAACCCCTCTGCTGCGCTCCATGGAGGAGCTTTCCAGGGAGGCGGTGCGGATCCTGCGGCTGTTTGGCGACCGGGAAACCCGGCGGGTCGGGGTATCCGTGGGGCCGGAGCAGGAGTACTTCCTCATTCCAAGAGCCCTGTATGATCAGCGCCTGGATCTGCGCCTTACCGGGCGCACCCTGTTCGGCGCCTGCCCGCCCAAGGGACAGGAGCTGGCTGACCACTATTTCGGCACCATTCGCACCAGAGTTACCGACTTTATGCGGGATCTGGATGAGCAGCTCTGGCGGCTGGGCATTCCCGCCAAGACCAAGCACAACGAGGTGGCGCCCTGTCAGCACGAGCTGGCCCTGATTTACTTAGATGCGGGCCGTGCCTGCGATGCCAACCAGCTGACCATGGATGTGATGAAAAAATGCGCCGCCAAGCACGACCTGGTGTGCCTGCTCCACGAAAAGCCCTTTGCGGGGGTCAACGGCTCCGGCAAGCACAACAACTGGTCCATGAACACAGACGGCGGGAAGAACCTCTTTAATCCGGGGAATACGCCCTGGCAGAATGCCCAGTTTTTGGTTTTCCTGGCGGCATTTGTGCAGGGCGTGGACGAATATCAGGATTTTCTGCGCAGCACCGTGGCCTACGCCGGCAACGACCACCGCCTGGGCGCCAACGAGGCCCCGCCGGCGATTTTGTCCGTGTTCCTGGGCGACGAGCTGACGGCGGTGGTGAACTCCATCATTTGCGGCTCCAATTATGCCGGGCCGGAGAAAAAGCTCATGCGCATCGGCGTGGATGTGCTGCCGCCCATTCCCAAGGACACCACCGACCGCAACCGCACTTCCCCCATTGCCTTTACCGGCAATAAGTTTGAATTTCGCAGCCTGGGTTCCTCCCAGTCCATTGCCGGGCCGAATATTGCCCTGAATACCATCATGGCGGAGGAGCTGAGCAAATTTGCCGATGAGCTGGAAAAAGCGGAGAATTTTGATACCGCCCTCCAGGAGCTGGTCTGCCGTTCTCTCACCGCCCACCAGCGGATCATTTTCAACGGCAACGGCTATTCTGAGGAATGGAAGCAGGAGGCTCAGCGCCGGGGCCTGAGCAATTTCCCCGGCACACCGGCGGCGCTGCCCCACTATGTTTCCGAGAAAAATCTGCGCTTGGTGACCAAGCACGGCATTTTCTCCCAGGAGGAGTTCCGGGCACGGTATGAGATCCACATGGAGGTCTACTGCAAGACCGTGTGCATCGAGGCACGGACGGCCGTGGATATGGTGCTGCACCAGATTTTGCCGGCGGCACTGGCATACAGCCGGGACCTGAGCAGCACCGTCCGGGGCAAGACGGAGCTGGGGGTTGCCTGCCGGGCGGAGCAGGAGCTTTTGAAGCGGCTGTCCATCCACACCGAGGCGCTGTACAGCCAGAACGAGGCCCTGGCGGCGGCTATGGAGGCCATCCCCAAGGAGCGCCAGGCAGCGGCGGACTATTGCTATCAGGTCGTTCTGCCTGCCATGGCCCTTTTGCGCACCCATGCCGACGAGCTGGAGCGTCTCACCGCAAAGAGCTACTGGCCCTATCCCACCTATTCCGATATGCTGTTCTATTGAGCCGTCATGTATGAAAATCCTTCCAGTGGGGAAAACTTCTTCCACAGGAGGCGATTGTTATGGTAAAGGGCGTATCCCGGCAGGTGGTGGTGGTCCGCTCCCCGGATCCCAAGCTGTTTGAGCAGGCCATCTTCATTCTCAAGGAGGGGGCGCAGGGTGTCAGCGATGAGGCTCTGCTGAAGGAAGCAAACCGGGCGATCCGCAGCCCCATTCCCAGCGGCAAAAAGCGCAAGCTCTACCTCTATGGCCCGGTCTGGGCCTGCATGGGGGCGGCGGCTACCGGCCTGGTGTGGCTCCTGACCGTGCTGCTGTAAGTACTGTTTTTCTTGCAAATTTTGGCGCATTGTGGTATAATACTCCTCTAAAAAGAGAGGAGGGGCGGCTGTGCGCTTTGGAAATTTGGAGGTGGAGCGCCCCCTGGCGCTGGGGCCGATGGCCGGTGTAACAGACTGGGCCTTTCGGAGCATTTGCGCCGAGCTGGGGGCCAACATCACCGTGACGGAGATGGTATCCTCCCGTGCCCTGGTGTATCAGGACCAAAAGACCCTGGGCCTGCTGCGGAAAAATCCAGGCAGTCTTTGCGGGGCGCAGATCTTCGGCAATGACCCGGAGATCATGGCCCAGGCGGCGGCCCTGGCGGTGGAGGCCTCCGGCTGTGATTTCCTGGATATCAACATGGGCTGCCCCATGCCCAAAATCGTTCATTCCGGCGACGGCTGCGGCCTGATGCGCACCCCGGAGCTGGCCGGGCGGATTGTGGAGCGGGTGGCCGGGGCCGTGCGTGTGCCGGTGACGGTGAAATGCCGCCTGGGCTGGGATAAGGGCAGCATCGTTGCCCCGGATTTTGCCCGGCGCATGGCAGACAGCGGCGCCGCACTCATTACCGTCCACGGCCGCACCAGGAGTATGCTGTATTCCGGCCGGGCGGATTGGGACATGATCGCCCAGGTGAAAAAAAGCGTGTCCGTCCCGGTGATCGCCAACGGCGATGTGGTGGACGGAAAATCGGCCCTGGAATGCCTGAAACGCAGCGGGGCCGACGGGCTGATGATCGGCCGGGCCAGCTTTGGCGACCCCTGGATTTTTGCCCAGGTGGAGGCGGCGCTGGCAGGGAAGCCCATCCCGGAGCGCCCGCCGCTGCAGGCACGGGTGGCGGTGGCGGTGCGGCAGTTCGAGCTGGCCTGCCAGGATCACGGCGAGAAAATCGCCTGCCTGGAGGCCCGGAAGCATTTCGCCTGGTATCTCCGGGGCGTGCCGTACAGCGGCTACTATAAAACGCAAATTTCTGCCATCAGCACTATGGAGGATATCTACCGCATTGCCCAGGGCATCTGCCATGATTTGAAATAACATTGTAAAAATTGTCATGTATCAAAAATACCGCCGTTTCGCACCCTAAGCCATGAGGTGAGGGAATGAAACGGCGGATTTTTTTGTGCGTGTTCAGCTTGCTTTTGCTGATCCGGCCGGTGCTGGCGGAGCCGATCAAGTGGGTGGATTTTAAGGTGCCCTATGAATCCCTGAAATATGCCATGGAAACGGACATTCAGACCTTTGACCAGGAAAAGCACCTGTCCTGGATCGATATTTTGGCCCTGGCCGGCTGCCGTACCGGGGGAAAATGCGGCCTGGCCTCCGTGAAAAAGGCGGCGGAGCAGCTGCAAAAGGACAAGGACGGCAGGGAACTGGCCGGAGAACTGGGGAAGTATTACGACTACTACCACCAGGCCTTTCAGGCGGCCCTGGGGGGACTGCTGGGCAGCTTTGCCATTGAAACAGCCCAGGGCTGGAAAGCGCAGTACGGTCTGAAGGCCTTTTCCCCGGTGGCGGCGGGGTATGGATACAGCCATTGCTCGGATTTTGGGGTCAGCCGCTCCTTTGGCTTCCAGCGCAAGCACCTGGGCAACGACCTCATGGGCGGCTTGGGCACGCCTATTGTGGCGGTGGAGGGCGGCTATGTGGAGGCCATGGGCTGGAACCGCTACGGCGGCTGGCGCATCGGCATTCGCTCCTTTGACGGCAGGCGCTACTATTATTATGCCCATCTGCAAAAGGATCACCCCTATGCCCAGGGCTTGCAGGAGGGGGACCTTGTTCAAGCCGGGGATCTCATCGGCTTCATGGGCCGGACGGGCTACTCCGACAAGGAAAATGTCAACAATATCGAAACGGTGCATCTGCATTTCGGCATGGAGCTGGTGTTTGACGAGAGCCAAAAGGAATGCAACAGCGAGATCTGGATCGATGTGTATGACATTGTGCGCCTGCTGTCCCAGCATCGGGCCAGCTACCGCAAAACGGAGCAGGGCTGGGAGCGGGCCTATCCCTTCCGGGATTTGGATATAGAGGAATTTCCCCGCTGATTTTTGCACAGCTCCCAAAACGCCACGGCCCCGGCGGCGGCTACATTCAGGGAGTCCACGCCCCGGCTCATGGGAATGCGAACCGTGTAGTCGCACTGGGCGATGGTCTGCCGGGCCAGGCCGTCCCCCTCGGTGCCCAGCACAATGGCCAGGCGAGGCTCGGCGGCCAGTGCGGGATCGTCGATAGACACGGACTGATCTGTCAGGGCCATGGCCACGGTTTTGAAGCCCAGCTCTTGTAGGGGATAGGGCCAGCGCTCCAGATAGCACCAGGGAATTTGAAACACGGTACCCATGCTCACCCGCACCGCACGGCGGCACAGGGGATCGCAGCAGGTGGGGCTGAGCAGCACACCGTCCATGCCCAGAGCGGCGGCGGAGCGGAAGATGGCGCCGATGTTGGTGGCATCCACCACGCCCTCCAGCACCGCCAGCCGCCGGGCGCTTTGGCAGACTTGGGCGAGGGTGGGCAGGCTTGGGCGGCGAAAGGCGCAGAGAATGCCCCTGGTCAGCTCGTAGCCCGTCAGCGCCCGCAGAACCTCCCGCTGAGCGGTGTACACGGGGATATCCCCGCAAAGGCTTAGAAGCGCCTGGCCCTGGCCGGTGAGATGCTTCGGCTCCATGAGCATGGACAGGGGCGACAGGCCGGCGTTCAGCGCTGTGCGAATGACCTTGGGACTTTCGGCAATGAAAATGCCCAGTTCCGGCTCCAGGCGGTTGCGAAGCTGGGCCTGGGTCAGCCGGGTATAGACCGCCAGCTCCGGGGCGGACAGGTCGGACAGTTCAATGATCTCAGCCATAAAAGGCCTCCTTGGCAATTTTTTACATCATATCACATTTTCCGGGATCGCACAAGGGAGGAAATTATGGAAATCTGCCCGGCCTGCCCAATAAAATCCTTGCATTATTCGACAGGGTGTGTTAAAATTACCTTATGTGCGAGCAACACAAAGAGGAGGTAGAAATACATATGGAGAAATACAAACGCCGCTGGGGTGACCGCAGAGATGCCCGCTGGGTGCGGGAGGCCCCCGGCCTGCAAACCGTTATGGGCCACCTGATGCCCTACCGTACCGATTGCGAGGTATATCTGAACCAGACCCTGGATGCCACCGAGCTGATGAAGTTCCTGGAAAAGAAAAATGCGGAGCATCCGGAATTTAAGACCACCGTGTTCCATGCTTTTGTAATGTGCCTGGCCAGAATGTGCTATGAGCGGCCGCTGATGAACCGCTTCATTCAGGGCCACCGCATTTACGAGCGCAACGAGATCACCATCAGCTTCAACTGCAAGCGCCGCTTTGCAGACGACGGTGACGAATCCCTCATGGTGTTTTCCTTCCACGATGAGGACACCCTGGACAAAATCAGCCGTACCATCGTGGGCGATGTGCGGGAGACCCGGAAAAGCGAGCACGCCACCGGCGGCGTGGATCAGACCCTGGATTCCTTTGCAAAGATCCCCCGCATCCTGCTCATTCCCATTGTCCGCTTTGTCCGCATTTTGGATTTCTGGGGCAAGGTGCCGAAATTCCTCACCGACGGCGACCCCAACTATTCCACCATTCTCACCAGCAACCTGGGTTCCATCAAATGCCCGAGCTGCTACCACCACCTGAATAATTACGGCACCAACAGCATCATGATCACCCTGGGTATGCTCCACAAGGAGGAGCTGCTCATGCCCGACGGCCACAAGGAGATCCGGGATGTGGTGGATGTGGGTGCCACGCTGGACGAGCGTATTGGCGACGGCTTCTACTTTTCCAGAAGTCTGAAGCTGGTGCAGTACATCTTTGCCCACCCGGAGCTGCTGGATCAGCCACTGGGCCAGCCCAGCAACTTTGATTACAAATAAGGAAGTGCTTACTATGGAAACCGTCACCGCAAAAACCCCATGGGAGGGCCACAACGCCGATGTGCCCATGCACCTGGATTACTTTGAAGGCACCATGTTCGAGGGCGTAGAACGGGTCGCCAAGAAATATCCCAATCAGATCGCCTTTGACTTTATGGGCAGGCCCACCACCTATGCCCAGCTGGTGCAGGAGATCATCCGCTGCGCCCGTTCCCTGCGCACCCTGGGTGTGCGGGAGGGGGACAAGGTCACCATCGCCATGCCCAACTGCCCCCAGGCCATTTATATGTTCTATGCCGTGAACCTGGTGGGCGGCATTGCCAACATGATCCACCCCCTGTCTGCTGAAAAAGAGATCGAGTTTTACCTCAATGAGTCAGACAGCGTTACGGCTGTGACCCTGGATCAGTTCTACAACAAATTTGAAAGCATCCGCCAGAATACCAAGGTGGTGAACATCGTCATTGCCAGCGTCCAGGACGCCCTGTCCGCCCCGGTCAAGGCCGGTTATATGCTCACCGAGGGCCGGAAGATCCAAAAGATCCCCAAGGATGCCCCGGTGATCCGCTGGAACGATTTCCTGCGGGTGGGCAGAGCCTGCTTCTATAATTTCAAGGCTCAGCGCAAGGCCGATGATCCCGCCGTGATCCTGTATTCCGGCGGCACTACCGGCACCACCAAGGGCATTGTGCTGACCAACAAGAACTTCAACGCCCTGGCAGCCCAGATCATCGCCACCAACCCCATGTTCCGGGTGGGCGATAAGATGCTGGCCGCCATGCCCCTGTTCCACGGCTTCGGCCTGGGCGTGTGCATTCACTCCATGCTGTTCAACGGAGGCCGCTGCATCCTGATCCCCCGCTTCACCGCCCAGAGCTATGCCAAGCAGATCGTCAAGTACCGCTGCAACTTCATCGCCGGTGTTCCCACTCTGTATGAAGCGCTACTGCGGCTGCCCAGCATGGACGGCGCCGACCTGAGCTGCCTGAAGGGCGTTTTCTCCGGCGGCGACTCCCTGTCTATTGAGCTGAAGAAGAAATTTGACAAATTCCTCTATGATCACAAGGCGGTCATTCAGGTGCGGGAGGGCTACGGCACCACCGAAACCGTCACTGCCTGCTGCCTGACACCCACCCATATGTACAAGGAGGGTAGCATCGGCCTGCCGTTTCCGGATACCTATATCAAAATTGTCAAGCCCGGTACCGACGAGGAGCTTCCCTACGGCACAGAGGGTGAAATTCTGCTGGCCGGCCCCACGGTGATGCAGGAGTATATGCACAACCCCGAGGAAACGGCCCAGACCCTGCGCCACCACGCCGACGGCCTGACCTGGGTCTACACCGGCGACCTGGGCACCATGGACGATGAGGGCTTCGTGTTTTTCCGGGGCCGTGCCAAGCGCTTGATCATCAGCTCCGGCTACAATGTCTACCCCAGCCAGATTGAGAATATCCTCGATGCCCACGAGCTGGTGCAGATGAGCTGTGTCATCGGCGTGCCGGATTCTTATAAAATGCAAAAGGTGAAGGCATTCGTGAAGCTGGTGCCGGATGCCCCCCGCTCCGCCGAAACCGTGGAAACGCTCATGACCTACTGCCGCAAGCATATTGCCAAGTATGCCATGCCCTATGACATCGAGTTCCGGGAGGAGATGCCCAAGACCCTGGTGGGCAAGGTGGCCTACCGGGTGCTGGAGGAGGAAGAGCTGGCTAAGATCAAGGCCCGGGAGGACAAGGCCAACCCGGAGGAAAAACCTCAGCAGAAGTAAATAGGAAAGCAGTGCGTTTTGGGCGCACTGCTTTTTATATGAGTTCAATGTGATGCAAAATCTCCATGGTTTTCTCCCGCCGGGGGGTGTATTGCAGCTGCTCCAGGGGGAAGGGCAGGGGAGCACGGTCGTCCAGGCGGATCAGTGCCCGGTTCCGCAGGGCAAGGGCCTGACCGATGCGGAGCTTTTCCCGAATGCGGCGGTTTTCCACCAGATCCAGGTGGGCAAAAAGATCCTCCAGCCCGCCCAGCTGGCCAATGAGCCGGGCAGCGGTTTTGGGGCCGATGCCGTCAATGCCCCGGATATTGTCGGCATGGTCGCCCACCAGGGCCTTGAAGTCGGCATAGTACTCCGGGGGAATGCCAAAGCGCTGGGCGAACAGGGCGCAGTCCCAAACGGTGCTGGCCCGGCCCCGGTAGCGCAGAATGCAAACTTGATCGGTGATGAGCTGGAACAGGTCGCTGTCGAAGCTGGACACGAAAATTTCCATATCCCGGCCCCAGCGGAGACAGCAGGAAGCGATGCCGTCGTCAGCTTCATGATCCGCCACCTCCCTGTGGCGAATGCCCATGTGATCCAGCGCCCGGTAGAGATCGGGAAGCTGGGCAAAGGGGTTGTCCTCTTCGGGCAGGGCGCCGTAGTCCGGCCGGTTGGCCTTGTATTCCGGCAGAAGCTGACTGCGCCGGTTGGGCTGCTCCCGGTCGAACAGCACCAGCACATGGCTTGGCTCTAGCATACCGATCATCTTCCCCAGGGCACCCACAAAGCCCAGCACCGCCTGCATGGGCCGGCCGTCGGCGGAGCGGATCCGGGCGGGCATTCCGTAAAACATTTGAAACAGCAGATTGTGGCCGTCCACCAGCAGCAGCCTGTCCATGCGCCGCCCCCTTTCATTTTTCTCTCATATTATACGATAAGGGGCGAAAAAAGTCAATTATCAGCGCAAAAAAGACTTGTATCCGCTGCAAAA
>CAYLHM010000031.1:0-10902 GCA_964383485.1 uncultured Oscillospiraceae bacterium | reverse complement strand
TATGCGCATTTTGGAAGTAAAGGGCCTGCAAAAAATCTACACCAGCCGCTTCGGCGGGCACCAGGTGGAGGCCCTCAAGGATGTGAACTTCAGCGTGGAGGCCGGGGAATTTGTGGCCATCATGGGTGAGAGCGGCTCCGGCAAGACCACCCTGCTGAACATTCTGGCGGCGCTGGATCAGCCCACCCGGGGCAGCGTGCGCCTGAAGGATCAGGAGCTGGCCAGGGTGCGGGACAGCCAGCTTGCCGCCTTCCGCCGGGACAACCTGGGCTTTGTGTTCCAGGAATTTCATCTGCTGGACACCTTCACGGTGGAGGACAACATCTATCTGCCCCTAGTGCTGGCCGGGATCCCCCACAAGCAGATGGAAAAGCGGCTCATGCCCCTGGCCGTGCGGCTGGGCATTGGAGCGCTGCTGAAAAAATATCCCTACGAGATCTCCGGCGGCCAGAAGCAGCGGGTGGCCGTGGCCCGTGCCGTGATCACCGAACCCAAGCTCCTGCTGGCGGACGAGCCCACCGGCGCCCTGGACTCCAAGGCCAGCGACGAGCTGCTGCAGCTGTTCTGCGACCTGAACCGGCTGGGGCAGACCATTCTGATGGTGACCCACTCGGTGAAGGCGGCAAGCTGTGCCGGCCGGGTGCTGTTTATCAAGGACGGCCAGGTGTACCACCAGATCTACCGGGGCAATCAGAGCAGCCAGCAGCTCTACCAGAAGATCTCCGACACCCTGACCATGCTGGCGACAGGCGGTGAGCAGCAATGAAAACCGGATTTTATCCCAAGCTGGCCTGGCAGGGCATTCGGAAGAACCGGCGGCTGTACCTGCCCAATCTGTTCTCCTGCATCGGCATGGTCACGGTTTTCTACATGATCGCCTCCCTGGCCGATTCCCCCCTGGTGCATAGCATCAGCGGCGGCCGCACCTTATGCTCGATTTTGGAGTTTGGCTATCAGGTCATGGCCATTTTTTCCGCTCTGCTCATGTTCTACGCCAACGGCTTCCTGCTGCGCAGGCGGAAGCGGGAATTTGGCCTGTACAACATTCTGGGCATGGGCAAGTGGAACATTGGCCGGATCTTATTCTGGGAGTACATCATCATGGCCCTGATCTCCCTGGCGGCGGGCCTGGGCATTGGCATGGGCCTTGCCAAGCTGTTTGAGCTGGGGCTGATGCACATGGTGGGCGGCACCATCACCTACGATCTGACCGTTTCCGTCATGGCGCTGATCCAGAGCGTGACGATTTTCGGCGGGATCTTTGTTCTTCTGTTTCTCCACGCCCTGTTCCAGATCCATGTGTCCAAGCCGGTGGAGCTGATGCACAGCGAGCAGGCCGGCGAAAAGCCGCCCAAGGCCAACCGGCTGCTGGGCATTCTGGGGGCGGTGCTGCTGGCGGGGGCTTACTTCATCGCCGTGTCCATCCAAAATCCCATCGACACCATCGGCTGGTTCTTTATCGCCGTGATCATGGTCATCGTCGCCACCTATCTGCTGTTCATTTCCGGCTCCGTGGTGCTTTGCCGCTTCCTGCAAAAATGCAAGGGCTACTACTACAAGGCCAACCACTTTGTTTCCGTGTCCTCCATGGCGTTCCGCATGAAGCGCAACGGCGCCGGCCTGGCCTCCATCTGCATTCTGCTCACCATGGCCATGGTCACCATTTCCTCCACCACCAGCCTGTTCGCAGGCATTGAGGACTCCGCCGAGCTGGAAAGCGAACGGGACTTCTCCCTGCGCCTTCACTATGAGGATGCGCAGAGCATTGCCCCGGAGCATACTGCCCAAGTGCAGAGCAGGCTGGAAGAGTTGATGGGCCAGCAGCGCCTGGAGCCAAAGGATCTGTGGGCCTATCCCAGCTTCCGGGCCTATGGCTATCTGGAAAACGGCCAGGCGGAGCTGAAGAACGACTACTATGAAACATTCCTGGAAGATCACCCCGGCTGCCCCTTTGTCCAGATGTATGTGCTGTCCCTGTCGGATTACAACCGCCTGTCCGGGGCCCAGGAAACCCTGGAGCCGGATCAGGTTCTGCTGGCCAGCACCGCAGGCTACGACTGGGCAGACATCACCCTGGGAAGCAGCAGCCCTCTGCGGGTCAAGTCCGTGGTGCGGGACTCCGTTTTTCTGCCCAGTGAGCCGGATTTGCAAAGTACCGTGACCATCCTTTATATGGCGGTGCCGGATCTCCAGGCCCATCTGGAGCAGATGCAGGGGGAGCTTGCCGTGGATCCTTACCTGTATTCCTACTACTTTGTCTGCGAGTTTGACACGGACGCAAGCTATGAAAGGCAGCTTGCTTTCAACGAAGTGCTGAACGAGGAGCTGTCCAATATGGCTCAAGACGAGCTGCTGAGCGGCTACTCATATAGCTCCTGGGCCGAGGACCGGGCGTACCTATACGCCACCTATGGCGGGCTGTGCTTCCTGGGCATCGTCCTCAGCGCCGTGTTCCTCAGTGCGGCGGTGCTGATCATCTACTACAAGCAGATCACCGAGGGCTACGAGGATCAGGCACGGTTTTCCATCATGCAGGATGTGGGCATGACCGACCGGGAGATTCGCCGCTCCATCAACTCCCAAATGCTGACGGTGTTCTTCCTGCCCCTGTTTACCGCCCTGTCCCATTTGCTGTTCGCATTTCCTATGATCAGCAAGCTGCTTCAGCTATTTCTGACTTTTGAAACCAAAACGCTGCTCTATGCCACCGGGATCTGCTTCCTGTCGGCGGCGCTGCTGTATGTGCTGATCTACCGCATCACCTCCAACGCCTACTACACCATCGTCCGCAGCGGGAATTAACGGATCGCTTTGCGATCCAGGTGATCCGAAATGGATATATTCAAAAATTGCTGAGGTGCAAGAAGCTGCACCTCAGCAAAATGCAATTTGGGGATGGCCTTTTGGGTCAGGACCTTACGGATAATCCTGGGAAAAATGAAAGAATGGCTTTAATGGCTTCTTTCAGATCGTTCCTCCCGTAAATTTTTCATTTCTGTCGGCCTTTCCTTTAATAATTGAAAGAACGAATAGAATGAGCATCGACAATGTTACACATACACCCGTAAATGTAATGTATTCCAGTCCCAAGGCAAGCGGAATAATGGATATAATCGTTGACGATCCAGCTATAACAGTAATGGCCTTTCCAATTTTTCTATTGCCCACGGCCAAAAACAGCATACAAAGAATACACAATATACACGATAAAACGGCCGTTACGAATGGGGCAAAATTTGCATAGCCATAAGGCGTTAAGTCAAAATACGAGAATGTCCGTTTGATCTCAGTGACACCGTCGTCCACAAACACCAATACTGCTCCATACGGAAGTGCTTCCAGCACGATTGTGATGATCGAAACGATCAACATGGATATCTTTTTCTTCACAACACCGTTCCTCCCTTCAATTTAATTGCCAAGCAATTCATTGAGATTGTTCCAAAATATAATTTCATCGGAATGACCCGCTGAGCGGACTTGATAGCAGCAGCCTCCATACTCAAATTCTGCTACATAGTAGTATTCGTAATTCGTTCCTTCAGCCCAATTTTTATATTGAACGGTTATGCCGTTGATGGTTGTCTTGTTTCCATCGTCAACAAGGTTTTCGGTTTTTTCCGTGTAAGGCGGGAAATAAATTCCAACCCCAAACCAATCTTCAGGCATGATGTAGCCAAAGCTCACGGTGTGATATTCATCGACATCATCAAGCTCGTGTCTTAACCGAAGCTCGTAATTGGTCAAGGCTGAAAAGTCCATATTCTTCAACAATGTATCCGTTCCAATTACAGAAGCAAGCTCTTCATAGGTATCAAAGTAAGTGTTGGTTCTCGCAAATAGTTCATCTTCTGACAATCCCGATTGATATCCTATGAAATTACGGACGGTTGGTATCGCAAGAATAATCAAGATCAAACACGCCGCAACTGCAGCTGACCATTTCAACATATTTTTTCTCTTGCATTTGTCTCTTTTGGCTTTGATCTTCCCTTTTTGTGCGAAATGTTTCTCCAATAGATCTGTGTCCAGATCCGTGATCGCATCCATTAGGACATAATCATTCATATATAAATTTCATTCCTTTCAAGATGCAATTTCAAGCCTTGCTTGATCTTATCGATTTCCCGATAAACGGTAGGCACCGAAATTGCAAGGTCTTTGGCAATCGTTTCAACAGGTTCCGCTAAATAGAAGCGGTCTATAAAGATATACCGGCGTCGTTCTGATAGCCCCCGAACATAGTCGCTGATTATTTTTCCAACTTCCTCCGCCGCATACTCTGCTTCGACCGTGTCATCATGATGCAATGTGTCTTTCACATCCTCCATGGAAACGGTAAGCTCAGACGGTATGCGCTTTTTGCTTGTTTTCATTATGTAGCGGTTGATTGCTATACGGCGCATGATCTGCGCAATAAACGCCGGGAACACGGCAGGTCTTGCTGGAGGGATTGCATTCCAAACTCCAAGATATGTATCATTTTGGCATTCCTCGCAGTCCAAGCGATCATACAGAATATTGTAAGCAATTCTGAAAAGGAATTGCCCGTACTTTTTGTCCGTTTCTTGTATTGCTTTTCCTGCTCTTTGCCAATACAATTCGATGATCTGCTCGTCAGCAATAACCGCCTGCCGCTCTGTACCTTTATTCATGTTGCCTCCTTCCCTTCATCTCTGAAAGCGCCTTCATAAATATATGTCAGGAAAAATTCCGATTTTTCTCATGTTTTTCGATTTTTTTCAAAAAATAAGCAGGCCGGTGTCAGCTCCCCCCATCGGAGGAGCCAAATGAAAACCGGGCCGCCCGTTGGGGGTGGCCCGGAACATATGTTGATCAGAAGCGTTTATTCAGCATCGTCAATCAGTCCGTAGGCGCCGTCGTTCCGGCGGTAGACCACGGCAAACCGCCCGCCATTGTCGGCATCCCGGAATGCGAAGAAGTTGTGCTCCAGCAAATTCATCTGCATCACGGCTTCCTCACGGGTCATGGGCTGGAAGTAGAAGCTCTTGACCTTGACAATGCTCAGGTCGTCCTCCCGATCCTCCACGGCGAAGCTGGTGGCCTCCACCGTGCGGACGAACGCATCCTGCCGCAGGCGGCGGGCCAGGCGGGTCTTGTTCTTGCGAATTTGGCCCTCGATGGTGCCGATGGCGGCATCAATGGAAGCGAACATATCCGAGGTGCTTTCGTGGGCACGGAACCAGGTGCCTGCGCCGTGGACGGTCAGCTCCACATTGTTGCGGTTTTTATCCACAGAAAATACAATTAAGGCTTCCGCATCCTCCTCAAAGTACCGTGCCAGCTTCATCACCTTTTTCTCGGCGTAAGCGTGGACATTTTCCGGCAGCTTTACCTTCTTCTCACTGTACTGAAATTTCATATGCGGCAGCTCCTTTCGTTTCACCGTTTCTTCGGTGTACTGTAACTATACCCGGAATTTTTTTCGGCGGCTATTGACGGGTTGCACAAAAAATCTCAAATTTTTTCATCGTCCAGCAGGGCTTTCATGTTCAAATTGTACAGGCGTTCTGCTTTTTCCTGGAAACTGCGGGCGATCCGCTGGGCCGTCTGCTTGCCGGGGGCCGAAAGCTCCAGGCGCATCAGCTGCCCCACCTCGTCGGACAGGCTCATCTGCACCGTGTAGCCATTTTCCGCCGGAAGCACCTGGGCCTTGACAAAGCCGCTGCGCCGTGTCTGGCGGTTGAACTCCTCCACGGCCTCCCCTGCCCGCTGGCGCACGGAGTAGGCCACGGAATTTTCCGTTTCTGCGCCGTCGGCACGGCCCTTGTCGGTGATGACATACTGCCCGGTCTCCAGCTCCTGAAGATGGCCGGAACGCACCAGCTCCGGCACCGCCGTGCAGACATCAAAATAGCTCAGGCAGTCGTCCTGATAGCACAAATCGTAAAGTTCCAGCACGGTGGCCGGATATTTTGCCCGGGCGGCGATGTACAAAATCAGCGCTTTGACTTCCACCATGTCCCGAATAAAGCCATGTCGTTCCATAAGCTCACCTCTTATGCTTATTATAACCGATTTCCTGCAAAAATCAAGCACCCATCTATGAAGCCCTGCATAATCTGGCTTGAAAGGAATGATTTTTGTGGAAAAATTGCTGTTCTACATCCATGGCAGCAGCCCGGTGCAGCGGTCAAGCGCCGAGCATCTGGCCCGGCGGGGCATCTCCATCGCCCGGGAGCCGGGCCCGGCGGTGACCCATGTGCTTCTGGGCGTACCCAGCTTTGACCCGGCGGGGCAGCTCAAGGGCGGCGGCAGGGTTTCGGAACTTTTGGAGCGCTGCAGCCCGGATGTCACCGTTATCGGCGGCGGGCTGAGCGGCCCGGAATTTCAAGGCTGCAAGGTGCTGGATCTGCTGGAAAATGAGGGGTATTTGTGCAAAAACGCCGCCATCACTGCCGACTGTGCCCTCACCGTCGGCGCCCAGGCCCTCCCTGTGGTTCTGCCCGGCTGCCCGGTGCTGATCCTGGGCTGGGGGCGCATTGGCAAATGCCTGGCCCAGCGCCTCCGTGCCCTCCGGGCCGATGTGGCCGTGGCCGCCCGCAATCCCGGCGACCGGGCCATGCTGAACGCCCTGGGCTACCGCACCGAGGACCCCGCCACCCTGCGCCAGGGCATGATCCGCTACCGGTTGATCTACAATACCGTCCCCGCCCCGGTGCTGGGGGCAGAGGCCGTCGCCCTCTGCCGGGACGACTGTGTACTGGTGGAGCTGGCCTCCCGCCCCGGCATGGACTCGGATCGGGTGATTTCCGCCCGGGGCCTGCCCGGCAAGGATGCACCCGGCAGCTCCGGGGCGCTGATCGCCGAAACCATTCTGGCCCATCTTGCTGAAAAGGAGTATCCTTTATGACTGTTGGATTTGCCATGTGCGGCTCGTTTTGCACCTTTCACCAGATTTTCCCGGTGATGGAGAAGCTGACCGCCTCTTGCACGGTCATTCCCATTTTTTCCACGGCAGCCTACACCGTAGACAGCCGCTTCGGCACCGCCGACGAACATATCCGCCATGCCGCCGCCCTGTGCGGTCAGGAGCCGCTGCACACCATTGCCCAGGCGGAGCCCATCGGCCCGAAAAAGCTGCTGGATGCCCTGATCGTAGCCCCCTGCACCGGCAACACCCTGGCAAAGCTGGCCCACGGCATTGCGGATACCCCCGTGACCATGGCGGTGAAAAGCCACCTGCGCAACGGCCGCCCGGTGGTGATCGCCGTGTCCACCAACGACGGTCTTGCCGCCGCCGCTGAGAACATCGGGCGGCTTCTGGGGCGGAAGCACTATTATTTCGTGCCCTTTGGCCAGGACGATCCTGTGCAAAAGCCCGCCAGCCTGGTGGCGGATTTCCGCCAAATTGCATCCACTCTGGAGCAAGCACTGCAAGGCCGCCAGCTTCAACCCCTGCTGCTGGGCAGGAAATAGCACAGCTTCGCCGCCAAGCCTCCCCAAAGGAGGGCCTGTTGAGGGGACAGCACTTGATGAATTGCAGAGGCGGCAGATCGCTGCCTCTGCAAAGCGTTTTTCCCCGGGATGCTGCGCCTAGGGTGCGGCGTTCCGTGACAACAGGTTCGGCATTTCTTAAGATTTTATTAAGATTTTTTTGAATTACAACAAAATATGTTATAATAGTGTATAATAATTATAGATATTATGGCGCTAAAATTGTTCAATCGGTCAATGGTGGCATCGTATCTTCTCGAAGGGGCGTTCCGGGTTTTCCAAGGATAAAGCTCGGAGTTGCTTCTATTTGTGGAGGTGAGCTTTGGAAATATTGTGCAAAAGGAAAACCGGGATCTTGTCAAAAAAGGTTATGTAGGGCCGCCTTGCGCCTCCCGGAATATCCCTACCAATGTGAATTTTAGGAGGAAAGAACTATGAAAAAAAGTACATGGATTTGTCTGCTGGTTGCGGTCGTGGTGCTGGCCGGACTTGTTGTTTACTGCAACAGCTATGGGATCGCCCTTCGCAGCGCCGGACTTTCCAAAAGCTCCATTCAATACCTGGATGCGGGCATTGACGACAACGGCCAGGAATACAGAGCGGTTTTTCAATACAGGACAGATGATGACGCGATCGATTTTGCCCTCCTTACCAAGGACAAGCTCGGTGTATGGCACACGACACAGAAAAGCGCCTGGCCCGGTTCCGATGCAAGCTACAGCACCTTTGCTTGGATGAATGTTGCGGGCATGAAACGCTACGCCGTGGGTGATGCGACTACGACAGAGTTTGAAGTACACAATGTGTATGCCGGGAACAACGCCATCAAGCTCATTGAGATCCCCCAGGAGGCTTTACCCTCGAATGTCACCGTAAATGTGCATCAAGCCGGGGCTTTGTTCGTGATCCACCTCGTTTACTACGGAGAAGATGTTGACACACTCAACATAAACTTCCCCGAAACACTGAAGCAGGCAGGCTGCATTTCTTAAAATACATATATAAAGAGACTGCCTGGCGGCAGTCTCTTCGTCTGTTTTTAGGGCTGTTCCGGCTCCTCGGAATTGGATGGCTCACTGTATTCCGTGGGCGCTTCCGTTTCCGGCGGCTCGGTCACCTCTGTTGGCGGGGTTGTAACCGGCGGCTCGGTGGGTTGGGTGGCTTCCGTGGGCTGCGTAGTTGCCGGCGGCTCCGTGGGCTGCGTAGTCGGCTCCGTTATTTCGCCCGTGGCCGGAATGCTCCGGGTCTCCTGCTCTCCGCAGGTCATGCAGACGCGGGTTTCCACCCCCTCTTGGGTGGCGGTGGGTGCCGTGGTCACTCTCCAGCTGCTGAAGCTGTGGCCCAGGGCAGGCTGCGCATCCCGAATGAGCTTATAGCCGCACACGGTACAGGTATAGTAGGTGCCGCCCTCCTCGGTGCAGGTGGCCGCAACCACCTTGCCCGCTCCGTAGCTGTGGCCCAGCGGGTCGGTAAAGTCCCTGGCCTCCGCCTGGCCGCAGGAGCAGGTGTAGACGGAAAAGCCAGAGGATGTACAGGTGGGCTGGTTCACCTTGGTGAGCGTGAACTCGTGGACATGGCCCTCCTCTGTGGTCACCGGCGGCTGGCTGGACTCGGTGGGCAGGGTCGTGGTGTCCGGCTCCGAGCCCTGGGTGGAGGGATCGCTGCCTGCGGTACTGGCTGTCGGGTCGGTTTCGCTGCTCATCAGGATCCCCGCCAGGGGGGCGATCTTCACGGACACAACGCAGATCATCACCACCATCACCAGCAGGGTCGTACACATGATCCCCATGGCCCACTGCTTTAAGGTGATCTTCTTGAAAAAGTCCAAAATCTTCTCCATCTGCAATTCAACCTCCCATGACATTTCCCTGTTTGCACCTATTATAGCGATATTTTTGCGAAAATGCAAGCCCTAAAGTAATAAAAACCATTTTTGTGTTCAAATCCTACGAGGTTTCGGAGCTGGGCTGGAAAACGGTTGACTTTTAAGGAAATTTGTGTATAATGTACAGTGATAAAATGGATAAGTGGGGAACAATTATGCCTAGCAACAACCAGCAGTACGGCAACTCCAGCATCTCCATGCTGAAGGGGGAGGATCGGGTGCGCAAGCGCCCGGCTGTTATTTTTGGCTCCGATGATCTGGAGGGCTGCAAGCACGCCGTATTTGAAATCGTGTCCAACGCCATCGACGAGGCCCGGGAGGGCTATGGCGATACCATTGTCGTCACCCGCTACGAGGATCTGAGCATCGAGGTGGAGGATTTCGGCCGGGGCTGCCCCGTGGACTACAACGAAAAAGAAAAACGCTACAACTGGGAGCTGGTGTTCTGCGAGATGTACGCCGGCGGCAAATATGGGGAGAACGGCGAAAACTACGAATACTCTCTGGGCCTGAACGGTCTCGGCTCCTGCGCGACCCAGTATGCCTCGGAATATTTCGATGTCACCGTCCGGCGGGACGGCTTCCGCTACGACCTGCATTTTGAAAAAGGCCGGATCAAGGGCAAGCTGCACAAGGAGCCTGCGGACCGGAAAAAGACCGGCTCCCTGTTCCACTGGCGGCCGGATCGCCAGGTATTCACCGACATCGACATTCCGGCGGACTACTACCGGGATCTGCTCCGCCGCCAGGCCGTGGTGAACAAGGGCGTGCTGTTCCGCTTCCGCAACCAGGTGGGCGGCAAATTTGAGACCGAAGAATACTGCTACGAGAACGGCATCCGCCAATATGTGGAGGAGCTGGTGGGGGACAACGCCTTCACCATGCCCACCTACTGGGAGACCGAGCGCCGGGGCCGTGACGCCGAGAACCGCCCGGAAATGAAGCTGCGGATCACCGCCTCCTTCTGTTTTTCCAGGCAGCTCAGCCATATTGAATACTATCACAATTCCTCCTGGCTGGAATACGGCGGCAGCCCGGACAAGGCGGTACGCTCCGGCTTTACCGCTGCTTTCGACAAATTCCTGAAAGACAACGGAAAATACGGGAAGAACGAGAGCAAAATTCTCTTCCAGGACATTCAGGACAGCCTGGTGCTGGTGACCAACTGCTTCTCCACCATCGGCTGCTTTGAAAACCAGACCAAGAAATCCGTCAACTCCAAATTCACCCAGGAGGCCATGACCGCCTTTTTCAAAGAGCAGCTCCAGGTGTGGTTCATCGAGAACAAGCAGGAGGCCGAGCGGGCCGCCGAGCAGATTTTGGTGAACAAACGGGCCAGAGAGTCGGCGGAAAAGACCCGCACCAGCGTGAAAAAGAAGCTGTCCGGCTCCATCGACATTGCCAACCGGGTGCAGAAATTTGTGGACTGCCGCAGCCGGGACACCGCCCGGCGGGAGCTGTACATCGTGGAGGGCGACTCCGCCATGGGCAGCGTAAAGCTGAGCCGGGACGCGGAATTTCAGGGCATCATGCCGGTGCGAGGCAAAATTCTCAACTGC
>CAYLHM010000030.1:0-11155 GCA_964383485.1 uncultured Oscillospiraceae bacterium | reverse complement strand
ATGCAGCCGCCCAGCAGTCCGGCCTTTCCGGCAAGGCGTGTACCGGCTGCCCGGCCAATGTACAGCCCGGCCAGGCAGATGACGAAGGTCACCGCCGCAATGATCCCGGCGCAGGCCAGGGCCATGAGCAGACCATACTCCGCAATGGTAAAGCCCACGGACAGGGCATCAATGGAGGTGGCGATCCCCTGCATCAGCAGGGTGCCCGGCCCCAGGGAACGGCTGGATCGGGTTTCCTCGCCACCCCGGAGGCTTTCATAGATCATCTTGCCGCCGATATAGCCCAGCAGGCCCAGGGCGATCCAGGGGATCAGGACTTCCAGAGCGGAGAAATACTGCAAAACCGTGTGGACACAGACCCAGCCCAGCAGGGGCATCAGGGCCTGGAAGAAGCCAAAGACGCCGGCAATGCCGCAGGCCCGCCCCGGCCTCATGCCCGGATCGTTCAGTCCGTTGGCCAGGGATACGGAAAAGGCATCCATGGCCAGGCCCACGCCCAGCAGCACGCTGTTGAATACAAACACAAAGCTCCATTCCAAAGGCGGTTCCTCCCCCAAAAACGCAGGTACAGCTCCGGCCGCACCGGAGCTTTCTCTTTGTATCCTTTATTGTAGCACAGGCCCTAGTAGGTTGTCAATACAAAAACCTTATGTGCGCCGCAGTAGGGAACGGGCTTGACAGCATACTAGGCGTTTGTCAATAGCTCGGCCAGGTAGCATCCGTCGGAATAGGCAAAGACGATCTGCACATCGCTGGTGCTCTGCGGCTCGCTGCCGGCGGGGTAGTTGTTGATCACATAGCGCAGCTCGCACAAAAATTTGCCCTGGCCCAGGCTGGTGCAGCGGCGCAGATCGATGGAGTCCACGGTGGCGCTGCGGCCATGCACCCAGTACAGGCCGATAATGGCATTGTAGCACCGCTGATCCAGGTCGCTGCCGGGGAGCATATAGGGGCGCAGCTCCTCGTAATTGGCACTGGCATCGTTGCCCTGGTTGCTCATGAAGCGCACATAGCAGTCCAAGAACGCTTCCAGGCTCTGCTCCAGTGCGGCGGTCTGCTCCGGGGTGCAGTTGTTCAGAAATTCTTCTTCCCCGGCGCTGAGATCCACCGCCTGGCCCTGGGCATCCCGGATCTCCAGGTCAAGGGACCCCAGGGTGGGGCCGATGCGGTAGCGCACCATGGTGGGCAGCTCATAGCGGTCGGAATAGGCCGCCAGCGCCTGGTAGGAAATGTTTTCCTCCACAATGTGGCTGGCATCCACCGCCTGACCGCCCAGAAACACCTGATATTCCGCCGGAACCGTCAGCTCCACCGGCTCGCTCAGAAGATAGCTTAGGTCAAATTCCTCCTGCTCCGGCACCCAGGGACTAAAACCCAGGGTTTTTTCGCCGGAGGGAACCATCTGCACCCTGCCGATCACCTGGGAGCCGCAGCGCAGGACGAACACCAGCAGGTCATCGGTGCATTCGGGCACCAGCCGGGAGCAGGTGATGGGCTCCGAGAGGGCGTCCATAATCGCCTGGCGGCAGGCATCCTCGCTTTGCAGGCTGTGGTCGATAGAGCCGATCAGCTCCGCCGAGGCATCGCAGATATGCTCCGGGGTCAGCGCTTCCAGATAGTTTTCAGCGGCAAGCTGGGGCCGGGCGCTTTCGTAGGCGGCCAGGTAGTGCCATAAATACACCAGCCCGCCGGCGACCAGCAGCAAAAAGACCAGGGCATAGACCGCCATGCCGATCCAAAATCCGTGCTTTTTCTTAGCCATCGTCCTGCGCCCCCTGTTTCAGAACCACAAAGGCGGTGGGAACCGGGCGAATGCCGATCACCGAGGCGCAATGGTTGATGTATTCCCCGTTGTACCACATCATGGAGGAGGAGCCGCCGTCCAGGTTGCAGGCGTTCACCGCCCCAAAGGACAGGAAGATCTCCACCATGTCCTGGTAGCTGGCACCGGCGCTGGTGACCTGCCGGCCGTCGATCACCAGCATCAGAATGGCGCCGTCGGAGCGCTGGCCGATGCCGGTGCGGGGGTTGATGCCGCTTTGCAGGACACTTTCCGACCGGGGAACGCCGTCGATGATCAGCGCCGGGCCGAAGCTCACGCCGGTTTGAATTTCCCGCTGCATGATTTCCTCAGCGCTCAGCCTGCCCACATGGAGAATGTAGTTGCGGTCGAACCCGGCGAAGCCCTCCCGAATGCCCTTTTCAGCGTAGTAAAGCTCGCCGTCCTGCACCACCAGACTGTCCGGCACGCTGCCGTTGCCCTGGCCGTTGGGATCCTCAAAGCCCCCGGCGTTGATGCCGGCCACACCGTCGTAGAGCTGCACCATGTCCGCCACCCGGTAGCCGGTGATGCCGTAGTCCTCCACCCGGCTGGCCAGGATCACCCTGGAGGGGTCCAGAACCACCATCATTTTGCCGCTGTAGCCAGGCCCCGTCACCGGCACAATGATGATGCCGTCCCCGTCCTCATCGGAAAGGCCCCATTCATCGGTGACCGGCTGATCCGGGTCCTCCGGCTCGGTGGGGGTTGGCAGGACGATCAGGGAGGGGTCGGAGCCGGTGTCATCGTCCAGCTCCGGGAGCTGCTCAATGGCGGCGATCTCCTCGTCGCTCAGCACCAGGTTGGCCAGAAAGCCCACGGCGCTGGTCTCCCGCACGGAGCGGACGAACAGGCTCTGTGCGGACGGGGACGGGCCGTGGGCCAGCACCCAGAGCAGACCGTACAGGCCGATCGCCAGCAGCAGCACCGTTTCCAGCAGCACCAGCAGCACCCGGCCCAA
This sequence comes from uncultured Oscillospiraceae bacterium, assembly GCA_964383485.1. Taxonomy (GTDB): domain Bacteria; phylum Bacillota; class Clostridia; order Oscillospirales; family Oscillospiraceae; genus Faecousia. The sequence goes on along the minus strand of CAYLHM010000030.1, from coordinate 8,375 downwards.
AATGCGCCCGGCCTTTTTCCAGCCGGAGGCGGGTAAAGTGTTCGTATCCATGGAAGTCCCCCTTTGGGAGATAGTATAGCATAAGTTTGTCGAAATGTAAAGAAAACTCTGCCGAAAATTCCCCGGCGCAAAAGGCCCCGCAGCTGCCAATAATGGATGGCATTTGCTCAAGTACCCCGTCCGGCTTTCCCTTTTGTGAGGCGGCCCTATACAAACCACAAGATGCTGTTTGGCTCCAAATTTTCTGGCGGAATTTGGGGCATTTTTTGGGGTCGAAAAACCGTTGTATCCGCTATGAATTTGTGGTATAATGACTGTAACTGACATATTTGAGGGACGATTATGAACATAGAACGAATTGAACTGGAAAAAGCCGATCTGCAAAAGCTCCTAAGCGCAAAAAAAGCCGATGCGGCCCTGCTGTACCTGTACCTGCGCTGCGGCAATCCCCCCGACCAGGCCGCCGCCCAGCTGGGGCTGAGCCAGGCCCGCTTCACCGATGCCGCCACCACCCTGCGCCAGCTGGGTCTTTGGCCCGAGGAGCGCCGTGCGCCCCTGTTTTGCGGGGAGCGCCCCAGCTACACCGAACAGGATGTGGTAGATGCCATGGATCACAGCGGGGAATTTCGCCTGCTGTACGGGGAAATTCAGCGGCTTTTGGGCAAGAGCCTGAACACCGAGGAGCTGAAAATTCTCCTGGGCTTCCAGCGCTACCTGGGCCTGCCCAACGAGGTGGTGTCCGTGCTGGTGAGCTACTGCAAGGAGCGCTCCCGGCGGCAGGGCAAGCTCCGCAGTCCCAGCCTGCGCACCATTGAAAAGGAGGCCTACGCTTGGGCCGAGGCCGGCATCGACACTTTGGAGGCCGCCGCCGTCCATATCCAGGCCCAAAATCAGCGCAGCAGCCGCCTGGCCCACCTCATGTCCCTGCTTCAGATCCGGGGCCGCACCCTGACCCCGGCGGAGGAGCGCTACGCCCAGAGCTGGCTGGATCTGGGACTGGAGGACGAGGTGATCTCCATGGCCTATGAGCGCACCTGCCTGAATACCGGCGGGCTGAGCTGGCCGTACATGAACAAAATTTTGACCAGGTGGGCACAGTCCGGCCTGCGTACCGCCGAGCAGGTGCGCAGCGGCGACAGCAAATCCGGCAAAGGCCCCCGGCAGCTGGATGCCGACGAGCAGGCGGCAATCCGCAGAATGATGCAGGAGGGATAGTCTATGGCTTACAGCGCAGAAATTTTACAGCGGGCAAGAGCAAGACTGGCCCGGGAAAAAGAGGAAAAAGAGGAAGAAAGCCGCCGGCATCTGGCCCTGGCCTACGCCCAGGTTCCCCGCCTGCGGCAGATCGACAGCGAGCTGCGGCGCACCATGGCCCAGGCGGCCCAGGCGGCCTTTGCCCGTGGGGAGGACGGCCGGCAGGCCATGGCCCAGGTGCGCGCCCAAAACCGCAGCTTGCAGCAGGAGCGGCAGGCCTTGATCGAGGGGAATTTTGAACCGGGTTTTCTGGACGAAAGCCCCATCTGCCCTAAATGCGGCGGCAGCGGCTATATCGGCAGCGCCATGTGTACCTGCCTGGCAGAGCTTTGCGCCCAGGAGCAGAAAAAGGCCCTGACCCTGCTCGCCGCCGGGGAGGAGCGCTTCGACCGCTTCCGCCTGGACCTGTACCCGGATCGTGTGGATCCCAACACCGGGGTACATATCCGCTCCTTAATGGAAAAAACCGCCAACACCTGCCGCCGCTATGCGGAAAACTTCTCGGAAAGCTCGGAAAATCTGCTGTTTTCCGGCAGCACGGGCCTGGGCAAGACCTTTTTGTCCGCCTGCATCGCCCGCCGGGTGGCGGAGCGGGGCTATTCCGTGATCTACGAAAGCGCCGCCCACCTGTTTTCCAAGCTGGAGCGGGCAAGATTTGGGGGCGATGAGGCCGACCGCCACGAGGCCCAGATGTTTACGGAATGCGACCTGCTGATCATGGACGACCTGGGTACGGAAATGCCCGGCCAGTTCGTCAATGCCGCCCTGTACACCCTCATCAACGACCGCCTGCTGCAAAAGGCCCCCATGATCATTTCCACCAATCTCACCAATTCCGAGCTGGAGCATCGCTATACGCCCCAGATCGTGTCCCGGCTCCGGGGCAGCTTCCGGCGGGTGCCCTTTGTGGGGGATGATATCCGCATCTTAAAAAGCAGAGGGCAGCCGGTTTGAAAATCGGAGTTTTGTTCGATTTGGATGGCACCCTGCTGGATACGCTCCAGGATCTCACCAATGCCACCAACTACGCCCTGGCTCAGCACGGCTATCCCGGCCGCAGCCTGGCCCAGGTGCGTTCCTTTGTGGGCAACGGTGCCGGGGAGCTGATCCGCAGAGCCACTGACGGCGGCGCCGATTGGCCGGAGGTTCTTCAGAGCTTCCGGCGGTTCTACGCCAGCCATTGCCGGGAGAAAACCGCCCCCTATCCGGGCATCTTGGCGGCTCTGGAGCAGTTGAAGGGCCGCTATCCCCTGGCCATCGTGTCCAACAAACCCGATGAGGCGGTAAAACGGCTGTGCCGGGACTTTTTCCCCGGCGTATATGCCCAGGGGGAGTGTCCCGGCTGCCCCCGAAAGCCCGCCCCGGATATGCTGCTGGCTGCCATGCGGGCCATCGGCGCCCGGCAGTGCATCTATGTGGGCGACAGCGAGGTGGATCTCCAAACCGCCCGCAGCGCCCAGGCGCCATGCCTGAGCGTGCTGTGGGGCTTCCGGGACCGCCGCCAGCTGGCGGAGGCCGCCTGGTTTTGCGAAAATCCGGCGGATTTGCCGGAAATGATTGAAAAAATTGCAGGAGAATGTTATGGCAAATGAATTTTTTGCCCTCATGGGCCGTATGCGCTATATCACCCGCTGGGGCCTGATGCGCAACACCTATTCCGAAAATATCCAGGAGCATAGCCACCAGGTGGCCGTCCTGGCCCACGCCCTGGCCCTGATCCGCCGGGATATTCTGGGCCTGCCCGGCCCCGATCCCGACCGCTGCGCCGTGGCAGCGCTGTACCACGATGCCTCGGAGATCCTCACCGGCGACCTGCCCACCCCCATCAAATACTACAATCCCGAAATCCGGGGGGCCTATAAGCAGGTGGAGCGCATCGCCGGGCAGCGGCTGCTGGGGATGCTGCCCCCGGAGCTGGTGGAGAGCTACCGGCACCTGGTGCTGGAGGACGACGAGAGCGTGCTGCCCATCGTCCGGGCGGCGGACAAGCTGTCTGCCTATATCAAGTGTATCGAGGAGCAGAAGGCCGGCAATACGGAGTTCGACTCCGCCGCCCGTCAGACCGCCGAGGCCCTGGAAAACATGGAGCTGCCGGAGCTGAACTGGTTCATGGAGCATTGCCTGGAGCCGTTCCGGCTGAATTTGGATCAGCTTTGACTTGACGAATGGAAAAAGATGTGCTATCATAATAGTTGGGGAAGCTCCGAATAAATCGTCTGATCTTCCCCGGCACCACGCCGCTGTGGTGGAATAGGTAGACACAAGGGACTTAAAATCCCTCGGTAGCGATACCGTACCGGTTCGAGCCCGGTCAGCGGCACCAAGAATAAGAAAAGTCACCTCCCTGGGGGGTGACTTCTTCTATTTAGGGAAGCTCTGAGAAACGCAAAAAAGACCACCGCTGAAGCCGCAGGCGATTGAATTAGAGGTTCCTTAGTTCAAATGGTCGAGTCCAAGCTCTTTAGCCGCTTTTCCAGAGTCTGGGTACTCCACTGGCTGAGGTAGAGCCGTGCCATGCCGTACTCGGCGGTGAGCAGGTAGGATTTCGGCAGCTCGTCGCAGGGAACCACCTGGCCTTCCCGCTCCGCAAGGCGCAGAAATTCCTGGCCCCGCTTGGTGACGGTGGTGGTGTCCAGGTCAAAAATGCCGACAATGCACCGATCCCGCACCGCCATGTCGTTTCCGATGGATAAATACATGAAATTGCTCCTTTTAGCCGCCCGCTCGTTTACACGGGGCACCTTTGGGTATGATTTGCAGGGGCATTTTACCGTTTTGTCGAACAGCTCTGCTCCCGGCGGATCAGCTCCGGCTCCTGGGCGATGAACTGTGCGGCGATGATCTTGCAGATCTGACCTCTGCGGATCATGCTGTGGATCTGCTCGCGGGTCACCCAGCGGGCATCATCGGTTTCGCCGGGGAGCAGAACGATCTGCTCCAGAGGGGTCTGCCGCTTCAGGGCATAGTGGTGGTAGTGGCTGTGATCGTCCCGGTCCGCACAGATGAACTCAAATTCCTCGGGTTCCGCCCGGATACCCGTTTCCTCAAACAGCTCCCGGGCGATGGCCTGGCGGCTGGTTTCTCCGGCCTGGGCAGCACCGCCGGAGTTTTCCCAGGTGCCGGCAAAGCTCTTTTCCGGGGCCCGGCGGGTCAGCAGCAGCTTCCCGGCGCCGTCATAGACCCACACGCACACGGTCAGGCCGTATTCTCCACGGCCCCAGGGCGTGTCCCGCAGATGCTTTCGGCCGGTAGGGTGCCCGGCGGCATCGTAAATATCATTCCATTCCATAAAATCGCTCCTTATCTTCTCTTCCAGGTGCTGCGGGAGAACAAAATCAGCACCGGGAAGATCTCCAGCCGCCCGGCCAGCATATCCAGGGCCAGCACCAGCTTGGAAAACACGCTGTACCCCGAAAAATTACCCACAGGGCCTACGGTCTCCAGGCCGGGGCCGATGTTGTTGAAGCAGGCCATGACGGCAGAAAAATTGGTGGTGACGGAGAACCCGTCCACAGAGATGGCCAGGAAACTCAGCACCAAAATCAACACATAGATCGCCAGGTACACATACACATTCCCCAGCATTTTCTCCTCCAGCACCTGGCCGTTGTAGCGCACGGCCTCCACCCGCCGGGGGTTCAGCACCTGGCGGATCTTGCGCCGCAGATCCTTCAGCAGAAACAGCAGCCGGCCGCATTTGAAGCCGCCGCCGGTACTGCCTGCGCTGGCGCCCACGAACATCAGACACAGCAGCACAGCCTTGGAAAAGCTGGGCCAGAGGTCGAAATTTGTGGTGGCAAAGCCGGTGGTGGTGATGATGCTGGCCACCTGAAAGGCGCTGTGGCGCAGGGTGTCCCAGATGCTGTCGTAGAGATCCCGGACATTCCAGGCCACCAGGGCGATGCTCACCGCCACGATCCCCAGGTACAGCCGCAGCTCCTCGTCCTTCCACACGGAGCGGAAGCGGCGGAACAGCAGCATATAATAGCAGCTGAAGTTCACGCCGAACAGCAGCATGAACACGGTGCAGACATTTTGCAGGTAGGGGCTGTAGCTGGCGATGCTGTCGTTGCGGATGCCGAAGCCGCCGGTGCCTGCGGTGCCAAAGGCAGTACACAGGGCATCAAAGGCCGGCATTCCCCCGGCCAGGAGAAAGACGATGTCCAGCACGGTCAGGACAATATAGATGATGTACAGGATCTCCGCCGTCTGCTTCATCTTGGGCACCAGCTTGCCCACATCCGGGCCGGGGCTTTCCGCCCGGAGCAGGTGCATGGTGTAGCCGCCGCTGCTTCCCCCGGCGGTGATGATGGCCAGCAAAAACACCAACACGCCCATGCCGCCCAGCCAGTGGCTGAAGCTGCGCCAGTACAGAATGCCCTTAGACAGACTTTCCACCTCTGGCAAAATGGTGGCGCCGGTGGTGGTGAAGCCGGACACGATCTCAAAAAAGGCATCCACATAGCTGGGGATTTCCCCGGAGATCACAAAGGGCAGGCAGCCCAGCGCACTCATGACCAGCCAGCTCAGGCCCACGCTGGCCATGCCCTCCTTGGCGTAGAAAGCGTGATCGCTGCCCCGGCTCAGCAGCAAAAGCACAGCGGCCACGGCGGCGATGACGGCAATGCTGACCAGGAAGCCCTGCACAGCGGCGTTTTCTCCTTTGTACAGGCTGATGAACAGCGCCGGAACCATAAAAACAGCCTCGATAGACAGCGTTTGGCCAATAAAGCGGCCAACCATTTTATAATTCACGCTCTTACCCCCAGCTATGCGAAAATATCATTCATCTGGTAGATCACCCGTCCGCCGCTGGTGACGACCACCACTGTATCGCCTACTTGGAAGCAGGAGTCGCCGCCGGGAATTTCCGTGGCTGCGCCGTGGGTGATGCTCACCACCAGCACATTGCTTTTCAGGCGGAGCTGCTTTAAGGGCACGCCGCAGTGGCGGGTATGCTCGTCCACCTGAAATTCCAGGGCCTCGGCATAGCCGTCGGCAATGGAGTGAATAGAGGTGGCGGCACCCGCCTGGTTTTTCACGGCCCGGACATAGCGCACAATGGAGGTGCAGCACAGATCCTTGGGGCAGATGATGCTGCCGATGGCCAGATTGTCCAGAATGTGGCCGCCGATCCGGTCGATTTTGGTGATGATCTGGGGGACACCCTGGGATTGGGCGTAGAGGGAGATCATGGTGTTCAGCTCGTCCATGCCCGTCAGGGACACCAGGGCATCGCAGTTTGTCACATTCTCGCTGCTCAGCAGCTCCTGGTCGCTGGCATCGCCCTCCACGATCTCCGCATTGGGCAGGGCTTTGGCAAGCTCCTCACAGCGCTCGTGCTGCTGCTCAATGAGCTTGACACCGATGCCGCTTTTTGCCAGGCTCTCCGCCAGGTAATAGCTGATCCGCCCGCCGCCGCAAAGGGCCACCTTTTTGACCTTGCGGGTGATGATGCCCAGGTTTTTCAGCAGTACCGGCAGCACATCGGAGGGAGCGGTGACAAACAGCCGATCCCCCTCTAAAATCACAAAATTACCGGCGGGGGTGACGACCTTGCCTCCCCGCAGGGCGGCGCACACCAGCACCTTGCACTTGACCACGGTGTCCAGCTCGGTCAGCTTTACATTGCACAGCTTGCTGCTGCTGTCCACCCGCAGCTCCACGATCTCCGTGCGGCCCTTGGCAAAGGTGTCCCGCCGGAGAAAGCCGGGATATTTCAGCAGGCGCTCGATTTCCGCGGCCGCCTGCAGCTCCGGGCTGACGATCATGGAAAGGGCGAACACGCTGCGCATTTCGGATACCTGGTCGATATATTCCGGGTTGCGCACCCGGGCGATGGTGTGCAGCCGGGGGTTTAGCTCATGGGCGGTGACACAGCACAGCAGATTGACCTCGTCGGCACTGGTGGCGGCGATCAGCAGATCCGCCTGCCCGGCACCGGCCTGCTCCAGCACCGCCATGGAGGCGCAGTTCCCATGCACGGCCATAATATCGTAGCGTTCCACACTGCGCTCCAGCTGCCTGCGGTTGGAGTCGATCAGGGTCAGGTCGTAGCCCTCTGCCGATAGCTGACGGATCAGGGTAGAACCGACCTTTCCGTCCCCTGCAACAATGATCTTCACAGAAATACTTCCTTTATATGTACCCATTGTTTGGGCACTATTTCTATCATTATAGCATAAATTCGGGAGATTGCAATCCTTTCTTTTCCCCTGCTCAGGGGAGAATTTTATATTTTTGTGAATTTCCGCCTCTGGCCTTGACTTTCTGAAAAAACAGGGTATAGTATAGACAAATAGATTAGCACTCTCAAGCCGAGAGTGCTAAAACGGGAGGGAAATGGATATGGACTTCAGAAATTATACGCAAAAATCCCTGGAGGCCGTGCAGGCGGCCCAGACGATTGCCCAGGAGCGGGGGCATCAGAAGCTGGAGCAGGTGCATCTGCTGCTGGCGCTATTGCAGCAGGAGGGCGGGCTGATCCCCCAGCTTTTGCAGAAGATGGGCCTGAACCCGGAGGGCCTGGAAACGGCGGCGGAAGCCGAGCTTCGGAAGCTGCCGGTGGTGTCCGGCGGGCAGGGGGTCTACCTGGGCGGCGAGCTGGAACAATCGCTGCAGGCCGCTCAAAATCAGGCCCAGGCCATGAAAGACGAGTATGTGTCCGTGGAGCATCTGTTCCTGGGCCTGGTGGAAACCGCCCAGGGGGCTGTTCGGGAGCTGTTTAAGGCCAATCAGATTACCAAAGAGAGCTGCCTGAAAGCCTTGCAGGGGATCCGGGGCAACCAGCGGGTGACCACCGACAACCCGGAGGGAACCTATGATGCCCTGGAGAAGTACGGCACGGATCTGGTCAAGCGGGCCAGGGAGCAGCAGCAGGACCCGATCATCGGCCGGGACGAGGAGATCCGCAATGTGATCCGGATTTTGTCCCGCAAGACCAAGAACAACCCGGTGCTGATCGGCGAACCGGGCGTGGGCAAGACGGCCATTGCCGAGGGCCTGGCCCAGCGGATCGTCCGCAAGGATGTGCCCAAATCCCTGCAGGACAAGACGATCTTCTCCCTGGACATGGGCGCGCTGATCGCCGGCGCCAAGTACCGGGGCGAATTTGAGGAACG
>CAYLHM010000029.1:0-11167 GCA_964383485.1 uncultured Oscillospiraceae bacterium | reverse complement strand
ATTATATCACAATTATTAACCAATTCCATGCTTTGCGAAGCAAAGCCACCGATTCTTTTCTCTTTTCTCTCTTATCTCTTATTTGGAAACGACAATTTTAGTGAAGAGAGAAAAACGATGAGAGAATAGCGAAGAGAACAAAAAGAAACGACAATCTTCTGTCGAAAATTGTCGTTTCTTTTTGGTGACCCGCTGGGGATTCGAACCCCAGACCCATTGCTTAAAAGGCAATTGCTCTGCCAACTGAGCTAGCGGATCGGATGGCTGGGATGGCCGGATTTGAACCGACGAATGCCAGAGTCAAAGTCTGGTGCCTTACCGCTTGGCGACATCCCAAGGTGAAGATGCCCGCATCGGACACTTTCAGCATTATAGCACATTCAAATTCATTTTGCAACACTTTTTTTCAAAAATCCTTGAAAAAGCTCAGAGAGGCGCCGGCCCCGGATGATTTTCCGGTGAAGCGGCCTTTCACAGAAAACCGTCTGCGGTTCCCACAAGGGGTTCCGCCCGCTTTTGCCGATCTCCTCGGAGTCTCCCTGAAAACACAGCACTTTTTGCAAGGAAAATAGCAAATTTAACCATTCTATTTTGCAAACTATAAAGATATAATCAATTCATCATTTCAATAGGGGTGAGCTTTTGAGAACACTGATTTATGGAGGCAGGCTGATCGACCCGGCAAACCGTGTGGACAGTCCGATGAACCTGCTGATCGAAGGGGGCAAAGTCGCATTTGTCACCGGGGATATGCCCGAGGCAGACCGAAAAATCGACGCCACGGGGAAAATCGTCTGCCCCGGCTTTGTGGATATCCATATGCACGAGGATCCGGTGGAGGCCGACGGCAAAATCTACGCCGACGACGAGAGGGCCATCTTCAACTGTATGCTCCGCATGGGCGTGACCACGGCCATCGGGGGAAACTGCGGGCAATGCTGCTGTGACCCAGCGGACTATCTGGATCTGGTAGACCGGGACGGCCTGGCAGTGAATGTGGGAATGCTGGCCGGCCATGAGTTTTTCCGCATCAAGGCGGGCGCTGTGGACAAATACGGCCCCGTAAGCCCTGCACAGCGGGAGACCATGGCGGCGGATATCGACGAGGATCTGAACCGGGGCTGCCTGGGCGTTTCCTACGGTATTCGCTACATTCCCGGGATCAACAAAGAGGAGCTGCTGGCCACTGCCGCCCCATGCAGAGGCACCGGCAAGCTGATCGCCGCCCATGTCCGTTCCGATGCGGATGAGGTATTTGACGCTGCCCGTGAGCTGCTGGACACAGGCGAGGCGCTGGGGCTTCCGGTTCAGGTCTCCCACATCGGCAGCATGGCAGGCTTTGGCCAGATGGCGCCTTTCCTTGCCATGGTGGACGAATATCGGATGCGGGGGCTGGATGTGAGCTGTGACTGCTATCCCTATTATGCCTTTTCCACCACCATCGGCTCCACCACCTACGACGAGGGATGGCTGGAGCGCTACCGCTGCGGCTATGATGTGGTGGAGCTGTGTGAGGGCCGATTCAAGGGTCAGCGCTGCACCAAGGAGATCTTCGACACCGTTCGCCGGGAGGAGCCTGGCTGCATCACCGTATGCTATGTGATGCAGGAAGCCGATGTGGATCTGGCGCTGCGGCACCCCAATGTGATGCTGGCCAGCGACGGTCTGATGAACCGGGGGCAGGGGCATCCCAGAGCAGCCGGCGCATTCCCAAGACTTCTGGCGGAATTTGTCCGCCCGGGCAAGCTGGGGCTGTACCGGGCCATCGAAATGATGACCGCCCAGCCCGCCGGCAGGCTGGGGCTTGCAAACAAGGGCCGCCTGAATGTGGGCGCAGATGGGGATGTGGTGATTTTTGACCCGGAAAAGGTCTCCGACGAAGCGACCTTCTCCCAGCCCCTGCTGGCCCCGAAGGGCATGGATTATGTCCTGATCGGCGGAGAGATCGCCGCAAAGGACGGCCGGATCCTGCGAAAAAATCTGGGCAGAAGCGTTCGCAAATAAGAAAACAAGAAAAGAGTAAAGGAGTAATATCATTATGGAATACGGTTTTTGGTCTGTGGTACCGCCGCTGCTAACCATCATTCTGGCGCTGGTAACAAAAAATGTTTTTATCTCTCTGATTTTGGGCATTCTGGTCGGCTCTCTGGTTCTGAACAACTGGGCAGTATTCGAGGGCATCAACGCCACATTTTACAGCTTTATCCATACCTTTGAGAGCAACAGCAACACGATCGTTCTCATTTCCTTCCTGCTGATCGGCGCACTGATCTACCTGATCGAAAAATCCGGGGGTATCGCCGGCTTTACCGAGGTCATGATCCGAAAGAGGGCCTTCATCAAGTCCAAGCGGGGGGCAAACATCTTCACCTGGCTGCTGGGCATCGTCATTTTCACCTCCGGCTCCCTGAGCTGCATGGTGACCGGCTCTGTTTCCCGCCCCTTCAACGATGCGCTGAAGGTACCCCACGAGAAGTCCGCCTTCATCATTCACGCCACCTCCACCCCCTGGTGTGTGCTGCTCCCCCTCAGCGGCTGGCTGGCCGCCATGACCGGCTACCTCACCTCTGGCGGTGTTGCGGAGAATGATGCCATCACCGTGCTGATCCAGTCCATTCCCCTGAACTTCTACTGCATTCTGGCTGTGTTCGGCACGCTGCTCGTGTCCGTCTTTAATTGGAACATTGGCCCCATGCGCAAGGCGGAAAAGCGGGCCGAGGAGACCGGCGAGCTGGATGAGCCGGGTCATGGCAGCACCCAGGGCCAGGGCGGCGGCGCCGCTGCCGATGTGAAGCCCCGGGCCATGAATATGCTCATTCCCATGGCTGTGCTGATCGTCACCATTCTGGCCGTCCTCACCGTGACCGGCAACGGCAATCCCGCCCAGGGCGCCGGAATGCAGAGCCTGCTCTGGGGCTGCATCATCGCCGTCCTGACCATCTGCATCATGTGTGTTGCGGAAAAGGTTTTCACAGTGGATCAGGTCATCAGCGAGATGTTCCACGGCATGGGCACCATGCTGCCGGTGGCGGGCATTCTGCTCTTCGGCTTCACCATGGGTACGCTGGTTTCCAATCTGGACACCGGCAACTACCTGACCTCGGTGTTCATGGGCCTGCTGAGCCCCGCTCTGCTGCCAGCCCTGTCCTTCCTGCTGTGTATGCTGCTGTCCTTTGCCACGGGCACTTCCATGGGAACCATGGCCATCATGTCCGTCATCTGCCTGCCCATGGCCATCAACATGGGAACCAGCATTCCCCTTGTAGCCGGTGCTGTGTTCGGCGGTTCCATCTTTGGCGACCATTGCTCGCCCATCTCCGATACCACCATTATGTCCTGCGCCACCAGCGGCTGCGACATTATCGACCATGTCAAGACCCAGCTTCCCTATGTGCTGATTTATGCCGCCGTGTCCTTGGCACTGTACATTGTACTTGGATTTGTGCTGTAGACTTACTACATCCATATATAAAAATCGCCGGAACGGGTTTTTCCCGTCCGGCGATTTGCTTTGCAAATTTCGCTGGATAATCATGAATAAATATTCTTAGGCAGGATGCAAGGCCGCCGGTGTCGAAGCCTGTCGCATCGTTGGTCACAATGACGAACTTTTCCCTGCTGCAAGGGCGCTTGTTGTTTCCTGCGTGGACATATTTTGAATATTTACGGCATATACTTGAATATTTTTGTGCAATCTGCTTATTCTGGAAGATTTTGGAGCGCAAAGCTTGTACACCATTCCCCTTTGACGAATGGAGTTTTCGCCTGTATAATAAAAAAATAATATGGCCATTTTCCGCTGGAATGCCTGCCTTGCGGGGCTTTCCAAGGGAAGTGCCAGATCTTCAGCGACCTGCGCCGGACAACGGCAAATTCCGCACAGCTTGCTGAACAATTCATTTAGGAGGTATCAGAATGAAAAGCAAGAGAGTGCTGTCGCTTGTTCTGGCTGTTTGCCTGGCGCTGTCTGTGCTGACTCCGGGAATTTATGCGGTTCCCACAGAGTCCGGCAGTACTGCGGCAGAGTCCGGCACCCCGTCTGTGGTGACGGAAAACAAGAACAATGTGACTTCTTCCGCCACTGGGGGAGCCAGCCTACAGGTTACACCCGGCAAAACCTTCACGACCCTTCGTGACAAGCCCCTGCAGGGCGGCAGCGATGATGCAGACGATGACGGCCTGCTGGTCGGCTCCTGGAGCATCCAGGCCACCGACAGTCTGGGCGTTTCCCTGCTGGACGAAGACGCCGTGGCTTCTATCGAAGAATTGAAGCAGGCGGCTGAGATCTACGATGACAACGACACGGTCGCCGCCTTTGTTGTCATGGACGGGGCCCCGCTGTCCCAGACCTACAGCTCCATCGGCAGCGTTTCCGCCTATAGCGAGCGGATCGTGAAAATGCAGCAGGATGCCGTGATTGCAAGCATCGAGAACGAGGTGCTGGACGGCGAGGAGCTGGATGTTCGCTATCAGTTTACTTACCTGGCCAACGCTTTCTCCGTGCGCATAGCTTTCGGTGAACTGGAAAAGATCGCCGCTATGGACGGGGTCAAGAGCGTGTACCTGATGCCCGTGTACGATGTTTGCGAGGTGGAGCAAACCGATTCGCCGCTGACTTCCACCAGCAGCAACACCAGCGGCGCTTCCAGCGTGTGGGTGGATTTGGGCTATACCGGCGCCGGAATGAAGATCGCCGTGATCGACACCGGCCTGGATCTGGATCACCCCTCCTTTGCCGCCGACCCGGAGCTGACGGACAGCTCCTTGACGAAAGAGGATATTGATGCGGTTCTGAGCAACCTGAACGCCTCTACGGTCTACGCCGGCCTCACCGCTGAGGCCCTGTACCGTAGCGCCAAGGTTCCCTACGCCTTTAACTATGTGGATGAAAATCTGACTGCGGATCACAGCAGCGACGGCCAGGGCGACCACGGCACCCATGTGGCCGGCATCGCCGCCGCCAATGAGACGGAAGGCACCAGCGTGGTGGGCATGGCCCCGGATGCGCAGCTGGTGATCATGAAGGTCTTTGGACAGGGCGGCGGTGCGTATGCGGATGATATTGTGGCCGCATTGGAGGACGCCTTGACCCTAGACTGCGATGTGATCAATATGTCCCTGGGCAGCTCCGCCGGCTTCAGCGCCAGCGGCGACGAGTATGTTGACGAAATCTATGCCTCGGTGGCCGAGCAGGATGTCATTCTGGCGGTAGCCGCCGGCAATGACGGCACCAGCGGCACCGGCAACAACTGGGGCAAGAACCAGAATACCACCGAAAATGTGGATAATGCGGCCGTCAGCTCTCCCGCTACCTATGCCAACACCACGGTGGTGGCCAGCGTGGACAACGCCATGATCGAGTCCAACTACTTCACCCTGGACGGCCAGGCCTACGGCTACAACAACGCTCAGGGTCTGAGTATCACCTTTGAATCCCTGGCCGATCTGGGTGAACTGGAATATGTAATGGTTCCCGGCCTGGGCTATGCGGAGGACTTCGAGGGCGTGGATGTTGACGGCAAGATCGCCGTGATCGCCAGAGGCACCATCAACTTCTCCACCAAAATCGCCAATGCAGAGGCGGCCGGAGCCATCGGCGTGATCATCACCAATAACGAGCCCGGCTCCATTGCCACCTTCGGTATGTCCGTCCTGGATGAGGACGGCAACCTGGCGGAGGGCCTTTCGGACACCGTGCCCGCCGTACTGGTCACCATGGACTGCGGCACAGCCCTGGCCGCTTCCGAAACGAAAAAGATAACCGTTTCCGCCACCACCGATTTGCTCCTGGATCCCGACGGCGGCCAGATCAGCTCCTTCAGCTCCTGGGGCGCAGCCCCGGATCTGCGGCTGCTGCCGGATGTGGCAGGCGTGGGCGGCAATGTGTACTCCACCGTGGACGATGGGGAGTACGACTTTATGTCCGGCACCTCCATGGCAACACCCCAGGTGGCCGGCCTGTCCGCACTGATCCTGCAATATCTGCACACTACATTCCCCAAGGCCACAGACACCGAGCTGCGCACCCTGGCGAATGCGCTGCTGATGAGTACGGCTGTGCCTGTGGTCAGCAATACAACGGGGCTGGAAAGCTCTCCCCGGCAGCAGGGCGCAGGCGTTGCCAACGCATGGAACGCTGTGACCTCCGGCGCTTACCTGAGCGTAGCAGGCTCCGATAAGCCCAAGGCCGAGCTGGGCGACAACGCAGACGGTACTTACACCTTTACCTTTACGGTCCATAACTTCAGCGACTCTGCGAAGCACTACACCCTCAGCTCCAGCCTGCTCACCGAGGCTACCGTTACCTATGACAGCTATGAGGGCGTGGAGTTCATGGCCGGCTACGAAACCGAGCTGGACGGCACCGTCAGCTTTAGCAAAGACTCCGTTACCGTGCCCGCAAATAGCAGCGTTGAAATCAGTGTGACTGTGGCCGTGTCCGCCGATGGCAAGGCCTGGCTGGAGCAGCACTACCCCAACGGCGGCTATGTAGAGGGCTATATCTACCTGGAAAGCACCGACGAGGGCGGCGTTGACCTGAGCCTGCCCTATCTGGGCTTCTATGGCGACTGGACCGAGGCTCCCACCTTCGACTCCGGCTACTGGTATGATGCCGGCTGCTGGTTCGAGGATGTGGACGAGGTGGAGTGCAGCGAATACTACCACCTGCTGTGGACGGACCTGGGAAGCAGCAGCTGGTTCCTGGGTATCAACCCCTACACCGGCCCCCTGCTGGACGAGAGCGGCGAGCTGATCTACAGCTCCGACTGCAATGTCATCTCCAACAATGGCGACGGCCTGGTGGACAACATCACGGATATCTATGTCTCCCTGATGCGCAACGCCAAGAAGCTGACCATTACCTACACCGACGAAAGCGGCAATGTTTTGGACAAGGTGGAGATCGAGAATGCTTCCAAGTCCATGTACTCGTCCTACTACGGCCAGCCCATTCCCTTTGTCTGCAGCTGGTATGCCGATGAATTTTACGATTTCACCGATGAAAACGGCGATCCGCTGCCCAATAACACCAAGCTGACCCTGACCATCTCTGCCTGGCTGGAGGATCCCGACGATGCGGGCGAGAGCATTGTGGTGCCCATCACCATTGACACCCAGGCGCCGAAGCTCATCGATGCTTACTCCACCAGCGAGGACGGTGTCAATTACCTGAACCTGACCATTTCCGAGAATGCGGCCCTGGCCGATGTGCTGATTTACAGCGCCTCCGGCACCCATCTCCTGGCCGAGCAGGCGGAGTACACCAAGGACGAGGATGGCAACTATGTGGCCAAGGTGGATGTTACCGGCTGCGGCACCCAGTTGACCGTGATCCTGGGCGACTATGGCTGCAACGAAAGCGCATGGTCCGTTACCTTTGTGGGCGAGGACGGTGACGAAAATCTGCCCAAAATGGACACCACCGCCCTGTATGCCTACCAGATCTATAACGAGGATATCTACTACTACGGCTCGGGCTATGACTATATGTTCGGCTGGACGACCATCGACAAGGACACTGCCGAAGTAGAAATGCTTTCCAGCGATGCCTACGAGTACTATTCCCTGACCGCAGCAGAGTATGCCGGCGGCTATGTATTCGGCGTGGATGCAGGCTACAACCTGGTGGTCATGACCCCCGGCCTGTGGGATCGGCAGGTGATCTGCAACCTGGGCCTGAATGTGGTCGACATGGCCTTTGACGACACCACCGATACCATGTATCTGGCGACCTCCACCGATGGCGAATATGCGCTGTACGCCATGGACATCATGACCACCGAGCTGACGCTGGTTGGAAGCTACTACAGCAAGTACTCTATGCCCTGGGTTCTTACCGTGGTGGACGGCACCATCTATGCCATCGAGAGCTACAGCAGCTACCTGTACACGGTGGACAAGGACTACGGCTATCTGACACCTGTCATGACAGATGATGGCGAGTATGTCACGCTGACGGACAGCGACGGCAACGCCATTTCTCCCGTCTACAGCCAGTCCATGACCTACAGCAAGGCGGATAACAAGATCTACTACGCCTACTATCGCGCCTCCTACTACGGCTCATCTTCCTACGATCTGATCACCATCGACATGACGGATCTCAGCAGCACGGCTACACCCTTTGCCTGCGACTCCGAATATGTCGGCCTGCTGACCCTGGAGGAAACCGAGTTCACCGTGCCGGAGAGCGATCATGTT
This sequence comes from uncultured Oscillospiraceae bacterium, assembly GCA_964383485.1. Lineage (GTDB taxonomy): Bacteria > Bacillota > Clostridia > Oscillospirales > Oscillospiraceae > Faecousia. The sequence goes on along the minus strand of CAYLHM010000029.1, from coordinate 2,965 downwards.
GACAGCATCAGCCTGAGCAGCAACAGCCTGGTGATGGCTGCGGGCAGCTCTGTGCAGCTGAGCGCCCTGCCGCTGCCCTGGAACGCACCCCTGACGGAAGTGGTTTGGGCAAGCGCCGACCCCAGCATCGCCACTGTGGATGCAGACGGCATTGTTACGGGCATCTCCGAGGGTAAAACCACCGTTACGGTGAAATGCGGCGAAGCCACTGCAAGCTGCACCGTGACCGTGGTGGAGGTAAACAGCACTGTGTACGGCTATCGGTACTACGATGGCTACTATAATTACGGCGACTGGTTCAGCCTGGAATTGAACGGCCTGGTAATGGATACCACCGTCTACAGCGATGTGGATCTTCTTGCCGCCGATTATAACGGCCACGACGGCTATATCTACGGCTACGATGATTCCGGCAATTTCTACCGTTGCGACCCCGCAACCGGCGTCTGCGAGCTGCTGGGCAAGGCCGCTTCCGTCCCGGCGGACATGGCCTATGACTATTCCACCGGCCTGATGTATGCCATTGTGCCGGGCTACTACGGCGGCACCACCCTTTACTATGTCGATCTGCGCAGCGGCGAGCTGTTTGAGGCGGCAGAGTCCTACTACTCCTCCTACCTCACCCTTGCCTGCGGCACCGACGGCACCCTGTACGCCATCGATTATTACGGCGGACTGTACAGTCTGGAGCTAGGCGAGTACGGCCTGGAGGAAACCTACATCATGGACATCTTGGGCGGCCTTGGTGCTGTGTACTATCAGCAGTCCATGTGCTATGACCACAATGCCCAGGCTCTGGTATGGGCCTACTGCGAGGGCAGCACGATCTACTACATCGATGTGAACGCCGAGGAGCCTTACGCCCTTGCGCTGGGCGATCCCACAGGAACCGGCTTCTTCGAGTTTACCGGCCTGTACAGCATTCCCAGCGAAATCCCTGAGCTGCCCTACACCCCGGCTGAGAGCATCAGCGCCCAGGATATCCTGGTTCTGGTGGGCGGCACCAAGGCGGCCAATGTGACCGTGTGGCCCCTGAACGCCACCAGTCAGAGCTTGACCTGGAGCAGTGCCGATACCGGCATCGCCACTGTGGACGAAAACGGCGTTGTGACCGCTGTCAGCGAAGGTGTCACCACCGTCACCGTGACCCTGGACGATGCGGGCAATACTCTCACCACCTCCTTCCAGGTTACGGTCAAGCCCTCCGCCGGCGACATCTACGGCTATGTGATGGCAGACTTTGCGACCAACGGAGGCGGTGTGTGGACGGTGTTCCCGGATACCGACCCCGGCGCTACGGAATACCCCAATTACAGCGACTACACCATCGTTTCCGAGGAGTATGTGGATGGCAAGCTCTATGCCTTCGGCTACAGCGAGGCCGACTATTATGCCAACTATCAGTTCATCATCATGGATGCCGAGACCTATCAGATCGAAAAGCTGGTGGACATGGGCGGGAATTTCCCGTGGGTCTATGATCTGAGCTATGACTATGTCACCGGCACCATGTTCGCCCTGGCCGGGTACGGCGACACCGCCTCCGACCTGTATGTGGTGAATATGGAAACCGGCGAGCTGTTCCTGGCTATGGAAACGGAACCGTTCTTCATGGCTTTGGCTGTTTCCCCGGACGGCACCGTCTACGCCGTCTCCTCCAGTGAGGAATATTTTGATTGGTGGACCTATGAGTCCGGCTACACCAATGCCCAGCTCTACATCCTGGATCCCGCTGCCGGCACCTATGAGCTGGCCTTCGACCTGGGCGTGCAGAACAATATGCTCTCCACCATGGCCTTCGATTTCGACACGGGCAACCTGTACTGGTCGGCTGTGTTCCGTGACGACAGCTGGACACTGTCCGGCGGTCTCTACCTCATCGACCTGGACGGCCAGGCGGCCTACGACCTGGGCGACATCGGCGCCTCCGGCACACAGCTTACGGGTATGTATATCCTCGCTGACGAATACCCGGAAGTTGCCGACGAGCTGTTCACCGTCTATATCAGCAGCGCCCAAGAAACCCTGGCTGTGGGCGGCACACAGAGCCTGAGCTGTGTCGTTTCCTCCTCTGCGGTTGATGCCGAAACGGTGTGGACTTCTTCGGACGAAGAAGTTGTCACGGTGGATGGGGATGGCAATATCACCGCTGTTTCCGGCGGCGTGGCGCTGGTCACCGTGACCGCCAGCTACAAGGGCAGCACGGTAAGCGCCTCCTGCATCGTGTTCGTATTTGACGAGAACGACAACCTCCTGAGCTACAACACGAGCACCGGCGGCTGGGCTGCCATCGACCGCAACGATCCCACCCAGGTCGAGAGCCTCACCACCGAAACCGCAGCGAATGTCCGGGCGGCGGCCCTGGTGGACGGTGTGATCTACGCCTACGACGAAGAAAACAACTTCTTCACCGCCAGCGTGGACGATCTCTCCCAGCGCACTTATCTGGGCAGCGCCCATGTGGAAATCCCGGAAAGCAATGACTACTATATCTATTCCTTCGTGATCCGCGATCTGGCCTACGATGCGGCCAACGGCCGGATGCTGGCTTTGGGCTGCACCGTGGTAGAAGATACGGAATACGGGTATAGCTATGAAACCACCGGCGGCTGCATCATCTACCAGGTCGATATGAAAACCGGCGAGCTGACAGAGCTTTGCACGCCCATGCAGGACGGCGGCGAAATGAGCTATGTGAAGGCGCTGACCGTGGATCTGGACGGCACCGCATATCTCTACGAAACCGCTTCGGATTATATCGGCACTGTGGATCTGGAAACCGGCAATTTTGCCACCCTTTGCACACTCCAGAGCCTGTCGTTCTATGGCGACAGCGGTGTCACTGCGCCGATGGCCATGGCCTTTGACCCCGTGACCTGCAAGATCTATTTCCTGTTCACGAGCAACGGCTCCTACTATTATATGCTGCGCTTCGACCCGGTCACGAAGTCCGTTACGGTTCTCG
>CAYLHM010000028.1:0-11229 GCA_964383485.1 uncultured Oscillospiraceae bacterium | reverse complement strand
GAAAATCCATGGACTGCTCCGGGGCGAATGGCGTGTAGCGGTCATGGAAGGTCATGTCGAATTTTTCGCCTGCCGCATACAGCTGGGAAAAATGCCGGTAATTGTACAAAATCACCTGATAGCCCCGCTCATTTTTCGTCAGGAACCAGCCGTCCCCTCGGCTGAGGAGCTGATTGCCCAGTTTGGCCAGCAGAGTCAGCGCATAGAACGCCGCCTTGGGAATGCCGCCGGCGGTGAAAAGCCCCAGACCGCCGAAAAACAATTCCTCCGGCAGTGGTGCTTCGCCCATCCAGTCCGTCAGCGACCAATAGCCGAAGCCCTCCAGCGCATCCATGTTTTCCAGGAGGTTTTTCGCCAGATAGCAGGACTTAAAGCAGGTGTCGTTCAGCAGATCCTGCTGGCTGGGGGAGGTGTTCCACTCCGCTAGGTAGATTGGAATGCTGCTGCGCTCCCTGTTTTCCCGCTTTATTTGCGCAACGAAGCGGCTTAGTCCATTCGGCTCCTCCCGCAGAGTCATGGAGCCTACAAAGCCGAACATCTCATGGCCGCTGTCCTTTACGGTGCTTTGGATCGTATCATAGTAGTCGAAGCACAGAAAATCCGGCGGGCAACCGTGCCGGTCACACCAATCTAAAAACGGCAGATACCAGTTTACATAATTTTCTTGCAGAATGTAAAATGTAGGCGGCAGACCAAAGGCGATCGCCGGGTCACAGCGCTTCACCCCATCGTAGGAGGCCTTATAAAAGGCGTAGAAGCTCTCGGAATCCCGGAAGCCGTACATATTCACCGTGTTTGGCTGGTGCCAGGGGCAGAACAGCCAGGAACGAACCTCTTGCCTGCCGTACCGGGCCAAAATGTGCTTGACAAAGGCTTCCACCAGCGCCGCCCAGCGATCCAGGCTTTTGGGTTCGCTGACCAGGTCGTTGAACAGAAAACGCTCCGGGTCCTTCGCCAGCTGCCTGGGCATAAAGGACAGCTGGAGCAGGGGCTTCAGTCCCACATCCATCAGAAAATCCAGAATATTGTCCACATAGGCAAAGCTGTAAATGGCTTTGCCTTCTTTTGTTTCGCTGTAAAGCCGCAGTTCATCGGAAAAAATGCCGGTCAGCTTGATATACCGAAAGCCGATCTCACGCTGCATTCGGCGAACCTCCTCCCGGACGGTTTCCGAAAGAAGATCCCGTGCATTGCCCACGGTCATCAGGTTTTTCCAGGTGTGCCGCAGGGCGCCGGACACAGCATGGGTGTCACAGCTGATATATTTGCTGATGACCTGGGCGGGCTTGGGAGAAGCGGGGGCACTGTCCAGATACTTGCGCAAGCCCGCCATATAGCTGTGCTGTTCCAGGTCGGGCACCGCAGCCTCCTCGGGAAGCAGGCGGTTTTTCCGGCGGTACGCACTGGGCAGCAGGTCAAACTCCTTCTTAAACGCCTGGACAAAAGCATGGGCATTGGGGAAGCCGCTCTCTGCGGATACTTGTTCAATGGGCTTTTCGCTGTGCAGAAGCAGATCCACGGCGTGGGTGAGGCGGATCTGGGTCAGATAGGTCAGAAAGGTCATGCCAAACTGCTGGTCAAAGAATTTGGACAGGTAAGGAGCAGACAGATGCACCTGATCGGCCAGCATACTCAGGGTAAAATATTCCGTGTAGTTTGCCGAGATAATGGAAGTGATTTTTGCAATGCGCTCTGCATAGCGGTGGGCCTTGACCTGATGGGCGGCGCTTTCCTCCACCCGGAAATTATTATACATCACATCCATGATCTCATACACCAGCGACCAGTTCCGAAGCTCATAGCCGGTCTGCCGGTCCGCATTGTTCTTGACCAGCCGGGCCATGAGCCGGCGCAGGGATTCAAAGGCGGAGTTGTCCCTCTGGAGGGCGCTGTTGCAGTCAAAATGTGGGTGAACGGGGTGCGGGAGCGTGCGTTCAAACAGGCTTTGCTCAAACTGGACGGAGAGCAGGGTGCAGCCGGTGCTGTTCAGCTCATGCTTGTCGTGGCTGTTGACGGCGATGATGTCTCCCTCGTTCATGGTGATGAGCTGGTCATTCAAAAGCAAGCGGCATGTGCCGGAGAGGATCCAAATAATTTCAAAAAAGTCATGGATATGGGCGTCCAAATGGGTCAGCTGCTGCACCGAGCAGCGAACCGGCATATGGGTGCTAAATTCCAGAATTTCATAACGCTGCTTCATTTGCCATTCCTCCCTTTTGTTAAATTATACAGGTAATTTCCCGGGATTGCAAGCGCAAAAGATTAAAAATCAAAGGTTTTCTGGAATATTATTCAAATCATTTTAGAATTGCTCTGTCTGCGGGACCGCTTGCCGGGCCGGGATAAGCCCGCGGCCCTTGTGAAAGCTGTTCAAATTCAGGCCCGTCAATCTGTGGAGATTTCACAAAATACTGGGGTTTTTATTTGCAAAATGCCCCAAATTTGGAATTTGCCCGTCATTTTCTCCGAAAGAAGTTCAAAAAGAAAAAATCCGAAGGTAAAGAAGATCGAATTTCCTCTGCCGCAAAACGGCTCTTTCCAATATAATATTTTCAAGGAAATCAACGAGGGGGCAGCAGTTCATGGATCAGGAGATCCTGCGTATGCAGGGAATTACCAAGCGGTTCGGCAGCACCATTGCGCTGAAGAATGTGGATCTGACCGTATATTCCGGGGAAATTCTGGGTTTGATCGGCGAAAACGGTTCCGGCAAGTCCACCATCTCCTCCATTGCGGCGGGTATGCAGAAAGCAAATGAGGGGAAGATGTTTTTCTGCGGAAAGCCATGGGAACCCCGCAGCATGATCGATGCGCTGGAAAAGGGCGTGGGCATGATCGTCCAGGAGAGCGGCACCATCACCGGCATCAGCGTGGCAGAAAATATCTTTTTGGCAGAAACCCAGAAATTCCGGGCCCGCTTTGGCCGGATCGACCGTGCAAAGATGAACCGGGAAGCCGATGCCGCTCTGGATGCCATCGGTGCCTCGGACATTCGGGGTTCGATGATGCTGGACAGCCTGGATTTCCAGGCCCGCAAGCTGGTGGAGCTTGCCAAGGTGGTCATGAAGTCCCCAAAGGTTCTGGTGGTGGACGAGACAACCACAGCCCTCTCCTTTGAGGGCCGCCAGATCCTCTACAATGTAATGCGCAAGTACAAAGAAGAGGGCAGGGCAGTTGTTTTCATTTCCCACGACCTGGAAGAGATCATGGAGATTTGCAGCACCCTGACCGTCCTGCGGGACGGCAATCTGATCAGAACCTTCCGCAAGGAAGAATTTGACCCGGACGCCATCCGCATGAGCATGATCGGGCGGGAGCTGAAAGGGGATTACTACCGCAGCGACTTCACCCCCTCTGCCATGGACGAGGTGGCGCTGAAGGCGGAAAAGGTGTCCGCCGGTGACATTTTTGACATGGATCTGACCTTACATAAGGGCGAGATCGTGGGCATTGGCGGCCTGTCCCACTGCGGTATGCACACCCTGGGCAAGGTACTCTTTGGAGCGGTGAAGCCGACCCGGGGCAAGGTCACCACCGGGGACGGGGTGCCCATTACAGACGAAGCCGCCGCCATGCGCTGCAACATCGGCTATGTGGCGAAGGACCGGGACATGGAATCCCTCTCCCTGAGCGCCAGTGTCAAGGATAACATTGCGATCGCAGGCTTTGACCAATATGCGATCAAGGGCTTCCTGCTGACCGAGGGAAAAGAGCGGCGCTATGTAGATGAGCAGATCCAAAATCTCTCGATCAAATGCTCCGATCGCAGCCAGCCCACGGCCCAGCTTTCCGGCGGCAACAAGCAGAAGGTGGTCTTTGCCAAGTGGATCGGCAGGGGCAGCGATGTGCTTCTGCTGGACTGCCCCACCAGAGGCGTGGATATCGGTGTCAAGCGGGATATGTACCAGCTCATGGCAGCGTTCAAGAAGCAGGGCAAGGCCATCCTCATCATCTCAGAGGAGCTTCCCGAGCTGATCGGCATGAGCGACCGGCTGATCATCATGAAGGACGGCCGCATTACCAAGGAGTTCCTGCGCAGTGCATCCCTTTCCGATGCCGATGTCATCAACTACATGATCTGAGGAGGCGGCAAAATGGAAAACGAAAAGCAAGCGCTGCTTGCCAAATATAAGCGGCAGCAGCTGATCCTGACCCTGCTTCCCATTGCGGCACTGGTACTCCTGTTCGGGACACTGTGTGCAGTGGTGACCGGAAAAGGCTATCGGCTGGATATGTACCTGAAGATCATCTTTAACGAGGGCGTGGTTTTGGCGGTGGTCGCCACCGGCGCAACCTTTATCTACACCCTGGGTTCCTTTGATATCAGCCTGGGCGCATCCACCCTGTTCAGTGCAACTCTGGGCGTTATGACCTACAACGCCACCGGGAGCCTGCCGCTGATGCTGCTGGTCATTATGGGCGTGGCCATTGGCTGCTCCCTGGCAAGCTCGGTGCTGGCATCGATCTTTGGACTGCCGGTGTTTGTGACCACTGTGGCTATGATGTCCGTGCTGTCGGCGGTGTCCGCACAGATCATCACCACCAACGGCGGCGCCTTGGGCGGCATCAGCATTCCCAGCTCTGTGGTAAAGCCATTTGATGTCATTTGGGTAAAGGTTCTTATTCTGGCGGTTTTTGTGGGCGTCTGTGCGTTTGTGTTCAATTATACAAAAATCGGCCGCAGGGAAAAGTTCTTAGGCGGCAACCCCGTCTGCGCAAAGCTCACCGGCATCAGCTTGAATAAATACGCCATCGTTGCCTTTGTCATGGCAGGCATTGGCGTGGGCATCGGCGCATTCCTGACACTGGTCTATACCCCCTCGGTCACGGCAAGCACCGCAGGCAGCATCGGCATGAACATCATCGTTGCCATCGTCTTTGGCGGTATGCCCATCTCCGGCGGCCCCCGCTCCAAGATCTATGCGGCTTTGATCGGCGGCTTCTCCTACATCATGCTCAACAACATTCTGAAAATTCTCATCGACAGCAATGCGGGCTACGGCATTTCCCAGATGGTCAGTGCGGTCTTTTTCCTGGCTGTGGTGTATCTCACCGGCCTGAACTACCGCTCCAAGCTGCTGCCAAGATAATATGCGGTTCAAGCGCAAAAGCGTTGAATATATTTTTTTAGGAGGAAAAGTAATGAAGAAGTTTACCAAAATTTTGTCCCTGCTTTTGGTGTCCGCCATGGTCATCGGCCTGCTGGCTGCCTGCAGCAACTCCGGCAGCGGCTCCGGCAAGACCGTGAAAATCGGTGTTCTGGTGGCAGATGTCAGCGGCGAGGAGGCCCTGGGCTTTGCCGACTACTACAAGGACTACATCGCCAAGAACTACAATGTGGAGTTCAGCTACACCGAGCAGCTTGTTGATGCCGCCGGCGAAAAGGCCGCCATCGAAAAGTTCGCCGCTCAGGGCTACGATGCCATCATCTCCTTCTCCGCCAGCGACCGTGCTACCCAGATCGAGACCTGCGTGGCAAACAAGCTGTACTACGCCGTCGCTTCCGGTATGCTGGACGATGAGCAGTATGAGCAGTACAAAAACGAGGAGTATTTCGTTGGACAGATCGGCCCCAGCATGGACACCGAGTATGAGGCCGGCTACGCCATGGGCAAGCACTTTGCCGACCAGGGTGTAAAGTCCATCGCCTTGTACGGTGCGTTCATTCCCAACCCCATGCATGTCTACCGTGCAGCCGGCGTTCTGGCCGGTATCGGTGCCACCTATGGCGGCGCTTCCGATAAAGATGCCATCGTGGGCCAGATTTTTGCCGACCAGGGCATCGACCTGAGCAAGATCGGCGCCAAGGATGTGCAGGTGGTCGGCTATCTCCAAGGCTTCGGCGACACCACCTTTGACGAGCTGTTTGCCTGCATTTCTTCCGAGCCCGATGCCTTCCTGTCCGTGGGCATGGCGACCACCTTCTTCACCGACACACTCAACCAGAACGACATCGCTTTCAGCGATATCGACTCCTTTACCACTGCCAACGGCACTGCTATGGAAGACGGCAAGCTGGTGTACCTCGCCGGCAAGTATTCTTCCAGCATCGGCCCCATCTTTGCCGCTGTTATGAACGCTGTGAACGGCAACCCTGTGCGCAACGCCGACGGTTCTGCCCTGTCCATCAGCCAGAGCTACCTGGTGGCTACCGATCACGATACCTTTACAAAATACTTCGACTCCGACAAGGGCGAGTCCCCCATCTACAGCAAGGAAATCCTGGACACCATCATCGGCAAGGTTTCCGTTGAGGACTTCACTGCCTGCGTCACCGCAGACAGAGGCTAAGCTCCCATTCGGGGGCTGTAAAAAAGCGGCCCTTGCGCACCGGCATTGGACTTTTTTACGGCCCCCAACACAAAATGAGCGAAGGAGACAGGAACATGAATTTTTCTAAAACCCAAATCAAAAAAGGGATTGGCACATTGGCAATTCCGGTGCTGACTGCGGCGATCCTCGGAACGCTTTGCGCTGTAAACGGCAAGGCCATGATCGGCAACCGGGTCAGCGTCAACTTCTTCATGATCTACACGGCGATCGTCATGCTGACAACCATGGCCCTGTCTATCAACCTGAACAGCGGGCGCTTTGATTTTTCCCTGGGTGCCATGGCTGTGCTGGCTTCCGTTATAAGCTCCAAAATCACCTGCGCCATTCTCGGCGGCGGCACCGGCAGCGCGGCGGTCATGCTGCTGCTGAACATCGTCATTGGTGCCGCACTGGGCCTTTGCTCCGGCGGGCTTTATGTTCTGCTTCGCATTCCGCCCATCATTACATCTCTCGGCGTGACCCTGATCCTGGAGGGCATCACCTTCACCATCACGGAGGGCAAATATGTGATGGACGAGGTCCGCAATGCCTCCATGTCTGCTTTCTCCGGCAACTGGTACTATTCGGCCTTGGTGATCGTGGCCGTCCTCGCCCTGATGATCTACCTTTTTGACCACACCAAATTCGGCTATGACTACGCCGCTCTGAAAAACGGGCAAAAGGTCGCCGTGAACACCGGCGTGAAAGAGGTGCCCAATGCCCTGGCGTGCTACGCTATCTGCGGCGCGCTCATGGGTGTGGTGGGCTTCCTGAACGCTGCCCGCAGCACCAGCATCAACGGCGGCAGCTTGAATTTCGGCTCCATCAGCATCATGTTCACCGCATTCCTGCCCATGTTCATCGGCAGCTATATTGGCCGGTTCAGCAACGAAAAGCTGGGCTTCCTGCTGGCGGCGGTGTGTATGTCCATGCTGAACTCCACCTTTGCCGCATTCTCCAACGAGATCAGCGCATCCACCCAGTCCATTATCAATGCGGTTCTGCTGGTGCTGTTCCTCATCTACCTGAGCAACGAGCATAAAATCGCTGCGCTTCTGCGCCCGATCCGCAAATAACCAAGAGCAACACGGCTTTACCCGATATCATAACTTCCATACTCCTCTTTCCCGGTGAAAGAGGAGTGTTTCAAAAGGAGCTTTCTTATGGTCAATCTGAACGCAGCGCCCTTTCACCTGACCCAAGCCCAGGCGGAATGGGTGAACAATACCCTCTCCGGCATGACCCTGGAGGAAAAGGCCGGGCAGGTATTCTGCCCCATGGGCTTTACGGATAACGAGTATGTGCTGGATCACCAGATCCGGGAAATTGGCATTGGCGGGATGATGTACCGCTCCGGCCCTGCCGGGTATATCCAGGCCACCCACCGAAAAATTCAGAGCATGGCAAAAATTCCCCTGCTGCTGGCGGCCAACACGGAGGCCGGCGGCAATGGCCTGGCGCTGGAGGGCACCTCCTTTGGCGCACCCATGGCAGTAGCTGCCACCAACGACCCGGAAAATGCCTACCGCATGGGCTATACCGCCTGCGCAGAGGGCGCCGCCATGGGCCTGAACTGGTCCTTTGCACCCATTGTGGATATCGACAGGGACTTTCACAATCCCATTACCAACACCCGCACCTTCGGCTCCAGCGTGGACACGGTGATCGCCTGCGCTGCCCGGTATCTGGACGCTGCCGATGAAGTGGGCGTTGCCGCTTGCATAAAGCACTTCCCCGGCGATGGCATAGACGAGCGGGATCAGCACCTGCTCACCAGCGTCAATTCCCTGTCCTGCGCGGAATGGGAGGGCAGCTACGGGAAAGTTTATAAAGCCCTGATCGAAAAGGGTGCCAAAACCGTCATGGCGGGCCACATTGCCCAGCCTGCATGGACAAAGCGCATCCATCCTGCTGCCACCCATCGGGAAACCCTGCTGCCTGCCAGCCTGAACCCGGCTCTGCTCACCGGCCTGCTCCGGGGAAAGCTGGGCTTCAACGGCGTGATCTCCACCGATGCCACACCCATGGTGGGCTTTGGCGCTGCCATGCCCAGAAGTCAGGCCATTCCCGCCGCCATTGCCGCCGGTGCGGACATGATCCTGTTTAACAAGGATCTGGACGAGGATCACCATTACCTGCTGGCCGGCATCGAAAACGGCATCTTGTCCGAAGCCCGGCTGGATGAGGCCGTCACCCGGATCTTGGCCCTGAAAGCATCTCTTGGCCTGCCGGAGAAGCAGTCCGCCGGCACCCTGGTACCGGGTGCGGATGCACTGGCCCAGGTGGGCTGCCGGAAATTCCGCAAATGGGCCGATGCGGTTGCTGACAAGGCCATCACCTTGGTGCAGGACAAAAACGGTCTGCTGCCCATTTCTCCTGCAAAATATCCCCGCATTTACCTCAATGTGATCCAAAAGGACACCGATCCCAACAACGAGTTTACCCAGGCGTGGAAAAGTCTGTTTGAAAAAGAGGGCTTCCGGGTCACGGTTCGGGACCGCCGGGTGTGCATCACCGTGCAGGACTTTATGGCGGAAAGCCTAAGCCCGGAAAAGCAAAAGCTGATGCACGAAATGTACCGCAGTGTGGAGGAAATGAAGCAGGATTACGACCTGTATGTGTATGTGGCCAATATGCAAAACGCCTCCAACAACACCACCCTGCGCTTAAACTGGAATGTGTGCTTTGGCCTGGGGGACGATGCACCGTGGATGGCAGCGGAAATTCCCGTTCTGATGATCAGCACCGGGTACCCCTACCATCTGTTTGATGCGCCCATGATCGGCACCTATATCAACGCATACAGCGGCGAACCCCGTTTCAGGCAGGCCGTTGTGGAGAAGCTCATGGGCAGAAGTGCATTTCAGGGGGTCGCACCCAGTGACCCCTACTGCGGAAAGGACTGGCTGAGGTGAACAAAACGGCATTGAAAGCAATTATTTTTGATCTGGACGGCGTGATCTGCTTTACAGACGAATACCACTACCTGGCGTGGAAGGAAATGGCGGACAGCATCGGCGTGCCCTTTGACCGGGAGGTCAACAACCGGCTGCGGGGCGTTTCCCGTATGGCGAGCCTGGACATCATCCTGGAGCGCAGCAGCGAAACCTATTCCCAGGCGGAAAAGGAAGAGCTGGCGAGCCAGAAAAACGAGCTTTACAAGCAGCACCTGGCCAAAATCACCCCCCGGGATCTCAGCGAGGAGGTGCGCACGACCCTCCTGGCGCTCCGGGAAAAGGGCCTGAAGCTGGCGATCGGTTCTTCCTCTAAAAATACGCCCATGATTTTGCAGCACCTGGGCCTGGAGGGCTTCTTCGATGCCGTTTCCGACGGCAACAACATCACCCGTTCCAAGCCGGACCCGGAGGTTTTTGTGAAGGCCGCCGAAATGCTGGGCATCCCCGCTGAAAATTGCATGGTGGTAGAAGATGCCGTATCCGGCACGGAGGCCGGGCACCGGGCGGGCATGAAGGTTGCCTGCCTGGGGGATGCTTCTGCCGCAGGCGTGGGCGAGTTCAATATGTCCGCTTTCTCGGAGCTGGCGGCAATCGTCGAAGGTATGCTGTAATGGAGGGAACCTATGGGCCGTAATGAAGCATTTCTGCAAAAGGCAGAGGAATTAAAGCCGGTGCTGCATCACCAAACCGTCCGCTGCGGCGAGATCCTGCCGGCGGAGCTGAAAGCCGGCAGCGCCATTTGCCTGGACTTTGGAAACCACCAGGTTGGCTATTTGTCCCTGCGCTTTTCCACAAAAGGGAGCCATTTTGATGCCCCTGCCTGGCTCCGGATCCAGTTTGCCGAGCGGCTGTGCGAGCTGGAAGAGGCTGCGGAGCGCTACCACGGCTGGATCAGCAAGGGCTGGATCCAGCAGGAGCAGCTGCACATCGACTGCTTTCCCTGTACACTTGCTCTGCCCAGGCGCTATGCCTTCCGATATGTCCGTATCGAAGTTTTGGATATCAGCAGTAAATATACCCTCGTTTTGGAGGATGCCGTCTGTGATGCCGTTTCTTCTGCGAATGACGAAAAGCTGAAGCCGTACATCACCTCCGACCCCCAGCTCCGGCGCTTGGATACCATTGCCTGCCGCACCCTGCGGGGCTGTATGCAGTCCGTCTTTGAGGACGGCCCCAAGCGAGACCGCCGGCTGTGGATGGGCGATCTGCGGATGCAGGCGCTGGCAAACTATGCAACCTATCAGAACAATGACCTGGTCAAGCGCTGTTTGTATCTCTTCGCCGGTACCACCATGGAAGACGGGAAGATCGGCGCCTGCCTGTTTTTGGAGCCGGAAATCGAAGTAGACGATACGGATATGTTCGACTATTCTCTGTTTTATATTCCCACCTTGTTATCCTATTTGGAGGCGACCGGGGATCGGGAAACGGCGGAGGAGCTGTATCCCATTGCCGTGCATCAGTTGGAGATCGCCCGGAAGCAGATGGATTTCAGCGGGATCGTCCGGGACAGCGGCCGCCTGGGCTGGTGCTTTGTGGACTGGAACCTGCGCCTGAATAAGCAGGCATCGGCCCAGGGGATTTACCTGTACTGCCTGGACGCTGCAGCAAGAATGGCACGGCTGCTGGGAAAGCAGGAGGCTGCGGCCCAATTTCAAGAGGAATTGGATGCGCTTCGCATTGCGGCAAAAAACCGTTTCTGGGACACCGAAAAGCAGCTTTTTGTCAGCGGTGCAGACCGGCAGATTTCCTGGGCAAGCCAGGTGTGGATGGTTCTGGGCGGCGTTTTGAGCCAGACGGAAGCCCGGGCGCTTTTGGGGCGGATGGAAGCCGCCCCCGGTGCCGAAGCCATGGTCACGCCCTATATGTACCACAACTATGTGGATGCCTTGCTTCAGGCGGGTATGCCGGACAAGGCCCTTTCCGTTCTCCGCTCCTATTGGGGCGGCATGGCTGAGCA
>CAYLHM010000027.1:0-11293 GCA_964383485.1 uncultured Oscillospiraceae bacterium | reverse complement strand
CTTTACTCCGGCAGCCGGTACTTATATGTACTACGAGGACAAGGGCGATTTCGGCATCATTCCCTGGACGATCGTTCTGAATGAGGACGGAACCGCTTCCGTCACCGAGGCCAACCCCAACATCGGCGACCAGGTCCACAACTGTGCAAGCTGGACCGATAACGGCGACGGCACCTTCACCACCGGCGCCTGGGATGAAGTGGGCGGCCCCATGAGCGAGTTCTTTGCCGAGGACGGCTCTGCCACCTGGGAGATCCCCTCCGAGGGCATCTGCCAGCCCGTGGGCGGTACACCCTCCGTATCGGCTCCCGAGGCCGGTTAAAAAGGACTGCAAGCCGCCGGCAGGCTTGCCGGCGGCTTGCGTTCTCATCCCGCTGCACAAAGGCATTTTGCGCAGCGGGATGAGAACGCAAGAACAAATTTTGGACTTGGAGGAGAAGAATATGCGCTCGTTTTACAAAGCCCGGCAGATTTTGCCCGGCCTTTATCAGATCACCGAGGAGGGAAACCCCGGCGGCCCCAGTGTCCAGATGTACCTGGTCATCGGAACGCAGCGGGCCGCTCTGGTCGACAGCGGCTTCGGCGTAGCAGATACCCTGCGAAAATTCGTGGAAACCCTCACCGATCTGCCTGTGATTTGCCTGGTCGGTCACGGCCACCCGGACCATGCCGGCGCCGCCGGGCTTTTTGACAAGGTCTACATGAACTGCCGGGACGAGGCGCTCCTGCCCGTATCCCTGTCCTATGACCGCAGAATGGGCGATGTATTCGGCGACGGCACGGGCGCCGACCCGGAGACCCTGGACTACTGCAAAAAGCACATCGTCCCGGCGGAAAAATTCCACTATGAAAACATGGACGACGGAGACCGCTTCGATTTGGGCGGCGCCGTTTTGGAGGTTTTTGCCATTCCGGGGCATACCCAGGGCAGCCTGGCCTTTCTGAACCGGGCGGCAAATTACGCCCTGATCAGCGACTGCTTCAGCTATCGCAGCGCCCTGGTGAACCTGCCCCCGGAGAAGCGGGCGGGCATCACCGCCTACCGGGACGGAATTGCCCGCTTCCTTGCCGCCATTCGGGAGGACACCGCCCTCTACTGGGGCCATGGGCAGGACGCCGTTTCCCATGACATTCCCCGGGATATGATGCGCGCCTGCACCCAGGTGCTGGACGGGCAGACCGAAGAAGATGTACCCAGCAGCAGCCTTTTTGCCAAGCGCCTCAGCGCCAAATCCGGCAAGCGGATGATGGAGCATCGCTGCGGAAGTGTCCTGCTGGTGTACGATGCCAACACGCTGTAAGGAGGCTGCCATGAACATTCAGGAGGTCCTTGACCAAATCAAAAGCTGCCACCCGCCCATTGATGAGAGCCGCACCTGCGACACCGTCAAATTCGGCGACCCGGAGCAGATCTGCACCGGGGTGGTGACCACCGTCTGCGCCACCGTCGAGGTCATCCAAAAGGCGGCACAGCTGGGCGCAAACCTCATCATCTGTCACGAGCCGCTGTTCTATTCCCACGGTGACACCCAGGATTGGCTGGCGGACAGCCCGGTATATGCCCAAAAGGCAGCCCTTTTGCGCAAACACGGCATCGTGGTCTGGCGGGACCATGACCACCTCCACGGCGGCAGTCCCAAGCGCCAGCGGGAGCATCTGGATCTGGTATTCTATGGCATTATGCAGGAGCTGGGCTGGGAGCCCTACTGCAAGGGTTTCCCGCTGAAGCCCTTGCTTTACGAGATCCCGCAGACTACGGCGAAAGACCTCACGGCGCTGCTGGTGGACAAATTCCACCTCACCGGCGCGCGGATCGTCGGCAACCCCGATGCCAGCATACGCCGGGTGTTCTTCTGCGAGCATATCAACGGCTCCAGCTGGGGCGGCCGTCAGCCGGACTGTGATGCGATCCGGGAAATCGAAGCCGGGGACTATCAGGCGCTCATCCCCTTTGAAATCATTGATTGGACCCTCAGCGCCTATGTCCGGGATGCTGCCCAGCTGGGGCAGGACCGGGTCCTGATCGAGATGGGCCATTTCAATGTGGAGGAGCTGGCGATGAACTATCTGGCAAAGTGGCTCCGGGAAACCGTCCGCCTGACACTGCCCGTCCACTTTGTACAATCCGGGGACAGCTACTCCTATTATCAGGCCAAATAGGGGGACAAGATGGAAACACATCAACTTCGCCGGGATATCTGGCAGCTATCTGCTCTGGAGCCTGGGCGGCGCATCTTCGGCCCGGCATCCTATTCGGACGAGGGCGTGGGGTACAATGCCTATCTTCTGGACACCGGGGCCGGCTTCGTGTCCCTGGGCGCCGTGCCGGAGCGGTTTTTGCAGGCTTGGGTAAACGCCGTGGAGCAGATTTGCGGCGGCAGGCTATCCGCAGCCGTATTCTTTGGAACGGACGATGACCGGGGGGCGATTTCCGCCCTGCTTGAGAAAAATCCCGCCGTCACCGTGATCGCCGGGAAGCGAACCCTCTTTGCCCTGCGGGAAACGCCTGCCCGCAGCATCGAGGTGCGGAGCGGACGGACCCTCACCCTGGGCAGCCATACGCTTCGGTTCCATGTCCTCCAGGAGCGGTACGCCACTGCCTCCATCTATGTTGTAGACCTGGGGCAGCACGCGCTGTTCACGGCAGATGCCTTTGGCAGTGTCTGCGCCGCCGCCGGAATGCTCAGCGCCCTTGACGATACCGGGCCTTACTGGCGGGGGGTGGCCAAATATTTTGCCGACCTGTTCGGGCAGAGGCGGCAGCAGTCCCTCTCCGCTGCTGTGAAGCTGGTGCGGGAACATGAGATCCAGTACATTTTTCCCTCCTGCGGCCCCGCTGCGGACCGGGATCTGGAAAGGCTTTTGCAGCAGTATCTTTCAAAACCCGCACAGCCGGAAAAACACACTGCGGCGCTGGTCTATGCGCCGGGGAATTTCGTCCCGGAGCTTGCAAGGCGCATTGCGGACGGCTTGCAGGATGTGGGCGGGATCACGCTGAAAACCTACGATCTGAGCGCTGTGAACCGGGAGGAAGTCCTGGCCGCTCTTGCACAGGCCGGAACGATCCTGTTCGGCACGCCGGAAATTCAGGGCGACGGGGCAAAATCCGTCTGGGATCTGCTGACCAGCCTGGGCAGTGCAGACTGCGCAGGGAAAATCGCCGGTATTTTTGTATCCTTCTTTTCCGAGGGCCAGGCGGCCGCTCATATCCGCGCCAGGCTGGAGGGCCTGGGCTTTGACACCGGGCTTTCGGAGCTTGCCGTACAGGGCTACCCCGGGCAGCAGGAGCTGAACCGGGCCTATGAATACGGGTATGCCGCAGGGTGCTATATCCGGCGGATCCCCAATCCCCGGAAGCCCCGGCTGGTGCGCTGCCCCATCTGCGGCGAGATCTTCGATGCGTCCCTGGGCATCTGCCCGGTCTGCGGCGTTGGAATTGACCGGTGTATCCCCGTGGAGCAGGCGGAAAATACCTTTCAGAACAACTCGAACCGGCGCTACCTGATCATCGGCGGCGGTGCGGCAGCCGTTTCCGCCGCAGAGGCCATCCGCCAGCGGGACGGCACCGGGAGCATTACCCTGCTGTCGGCGGAGGATCACCTGCCCATCAACCGCCCCATGCTGACCAAAGATCTGGAGCGGCTGGAAAAGGACCCAAATTCCATCTTCATGCACCCGGCGGACTGGTACGCAGAGCGGGACATTGCGCTTCGCCTGGGTGTGCAGGCCACGGCCATCCGCCCAAAGGAGCGGACGGTTTCCGCCGACGATGGGCGAACCTATGCCTTTGACAAGCTGATCTATGCCGCCGGTGCGGAATGCTTTGTCCCGCCCCTTCCGGGGCATGACAAGCCCGGTGTGCTGACCGTCAGGCACCTGCGGGACACGGCCGCCCTCCAGGCTGCACGGAAGCAAGGGGCCCAAAATGCCGTGGTCATCGGCGGCGGTGTCCTGGGGCTGGAAGCAGCCAGCGAGCTGATGCGCTTCGGCCTTCATGTCACGGTTTTAGAGGCCACACCTCAAATCGTTGGCCGGCAAATCGACCCGGACAGCGCCTCCCTGCTGAAAGCGGCCATGGCGGGCATGGGTGTTGCCTGCTTGGAGGGCGTGACCATTGCGGAAATTACCGGGAAAGATCGGGCGGAGGGCGTTGCCCTGGCCGATGGCCGGGTGTTCCCGGCGGAAATCGTCATCGTGTCCTGCGGGAACCGTGCCAACATCGGCATTGCCAAGGAAGCGGGGATCGCCGCAGAGCGTGCCATCCTGGTCAATGAACGGATGGAAACGAATGTGCCCTGCATCTACGCCTGCGGCGACTGCGCCCAGCTTGCCGGCGTGAATTTCCAGCTATGGCAGGAGGCGGTGAACCAGGGCAAGGTCGCCGGGGCAAATGCGGCCGGAGAACCGGCGGCGTTTGCGAATGTCCCCCTGGGCCTCAGTCTGGAGGGCTTTGGAACCAGCCTGTTTGCCATGGGCGATGCCGGAAAGCGGCAGGATCTGCCCTACAAGACCGTTGAGGTTCGGGATGCCGTGGCCGGCCGCCATGAAAAATACTGGTTTTTTGGGGGGCGTCTGGAGGGCGCAGTGGTGATCGGCGCTCCCGAAAAAGCAGGAGAGATCGCCAAAGCTGTGTCCGAAAAGGCGCAGCACCGGGAACTGTTCTAAGGAGGAAAGAAAAATGCCATCTGAGAAAACGCCCAGGACCA
The DNA here is from genome assembly GCA_964383485.1 of uncultured Oscillospiraceae bacterium. Classification (GTDB taxonomy): domain Bacteria; phylum Bacillota; class Clostridia; order Oscillospirales; family Oscillospiraceae; genus Faecousia. Next base: position 6,587 of record CAYLHM010000027.1, on the reverse strand, counting down.
TGGAGCTGCCCCGCCCAGAGCAGGTGACCTGTCCCTATGCACCGGCATATACGGCCGATGTTGTGGTGGTAGGCTGCGGCTTTGCCGGGCTGAACGCAGCCGTTACCGTCCGGGAGCAGGGAAAAACGGTCCTGGTGATCGACAAGGGCAGACCCGGCTACTCCGGCCTGTCACCCTGGCCCAGCAGCTTTCGCTGGTTTGACCCCGACCGGGGAGATGCGGCGGAGGCTTTCCGCCATGCGATCCAGACCGGCGGAGATTACATCGCAAATCTGAACTGGTATGAGCAGTGGATCCGGGAGTCCAAAACCATCTACCGCCGCCTCACCGACTGGGGGATCCTCGCCCAGTACCCCAGGGCCTGCGAGGCCGGGGACTATTACGACAAAGAGGATTTCGTGGGCTATCGGGAGACCTTTGAACACTTCGACCGGCACAAAAAATGGGTCGAAGTGCTGGAGCGTTACCGGATCCCATTCCTGGAACACACCATGGTAACGGATATTCTGACCGAAAACGGCGTGGTGAACGGGGCCATCGGCTTCCATGTGCCCTCCGGGCAGGTCATTACCGTGAACTGCAAGGCGGTCATCCTGGCCACGGGCGCCGGCAGCTACAAGCCCACCGGCTATCCCACGGGCACGGACACCTTTGACGGGGAGTACATGGCCTACCAGCTGGGGCTGCCCATCACCGGCAAGGAATTTGAGGATTTCCACCAGACCCCGGCCACCGCCCCCGGCAATGTGTTTTTTGACAATCATTGGCAGTACCTGGAAAACATTTGGCTCTGCGGCGGCGATGTGGTGCCCGAAAACGCCGACCAGTACGGTGTCGCCAAGGGCAACATCATGGTTCTGGGGCGGATCCGCAAGGCTTCCGCCGGGGTCAGCGCCGCCGATGGCTCGGAGATCCAGGATGTTGCGACCGCCAATTATACCCGGCGGGGCGGCTCCCAGGTCTACAGCACGAACCCCGATGAGGTTCGCTCCGGGAAGATGAGTACCCCGGTGGCGGCCAGCCTGCTGGGCGGTGCGGCAGTCGGTATGTGCTGCCACCTGACCTCCGGGATCTTCTGCGGACTGGAGGATCTTTCCGGGCGTACCGCCGTTGCGGGCCTGTTCGCCGCCGGTGACGGCACCCACGCCACCGCCCCCAGCGGTGCGGCCTATCCCTGCGGCGTGGGCTTCACCTCCTGCTTCACCTCCATTGACGGCACCCATGCCGGAGCCGCCGCCGCTGAATATGCCGGAGCCGCCGCCCTGCTCCCCCTGTCCCGGGAAACCGTTGCGGAAAAAACCGCACAAATGCTGGCTCCGCTCTCCCGGGAGACCGGCTTCGACCCCAACTGGGCACGGGATATCCTGCATTCCATTATGGCGCCCTACTGGGTCAATGTGGCAAAAACGGAGCAGACCCTGGAGGCCGCCCTTGTGAATGTGGCCTATCTGCGGGACCAGGTGGTTCCCAAGCTGGCCGCCCGCACCAGCCACGACCTCCGGCTGTGCATCGAAATGCGGCACAAAGTCCTCTCCGCCGAGATGAAGCTCCGGGCCAGTCTTGCCCGGAAAGAGAGCCGCGGCACCCACTACCGGGCGGATATTCCCTATCGGGACGATGTCCATTTCCTGTGCTATATTGCCGTCCGCAAGGGCGAGAGCGGTATGGAAACAGAAAAGATCCCCGTTCCCGAAAGCTGGGCCGGAGATTTCAGTCTTCCCTATGAAAAGCGGTACGGCTACTACTTCCCCGGGGAAGCAGAGGCAAAGGGCTTTACGCCTCCAAAGCCGAGGTTCGGCGGAAAGAAAGGGTGAGGGCATGAGCGTTATCCGAACAGACCTGAACAAGTGCATCGGCTGCGGGAACTGCGTAGCCATCTGTCCCATGGATGTCTTTTATTTCAACGAAGCGGCGCACAAGTCCGTTTTGGCCTATCCCGAAAACTGCCAAAGCTGCGGACAGTGCTACCTGAACTGTCAGGGCCGTGCCCTGGGCATCTCCAACGATACCTACGGCTATCCGATCACCGCCTATCGGGGCGTCAGCACGGCCCCCATGAACCGCATCGTCGTTACCGAACCCGGCGCGATCACCGAATTTACAAAAGGCTCCCTCCCAGGGACGCCGTAGGAGGAAAGATCCTTGAAAAAGAAACAAATTATCGGAGCCGTGGCTGCCGTCCTGGTTCTGCTGGCGGCCATGTTCCTGCCGGGAATGGGGAGCCTCAGCCAGGTGGGCGTGCGAACCGTTGGCGTACTGGCCGCATTTTTAATTCTTCTTGTAACCGAGGCGCTGCCGGTCGTGGTCATCAGCCTGATTTTCTGCGCACTCATGCCCCTCCTGGGCGTGTCGCCCAGCTTTGGGAAGGCCCTCAGCGGTTACAGCGAGCCGATCGTGTTTTTCACGCTGGCCTCCTTTGGCATTGCCGCCGCTCTGACCACCATTCCCCTGAGCCGCCGGGTCCTGCGCAGGCTCCTCCGGGCCTTTGGAAAAAGCACCGATCAGGTGCTGCTGTCCATGATGGTCTGCTGCGCCCTGCTCTCCTCCATCGTGTCCAATGTGCCTACCTGCGCCATTTTCATGGCCCTGGCCCTGGATTTTGTGAAGCTCTATGACAACGAAGCAGACCGCCGCCGCACCGCCCGGGCATTTATGATCGCCATTCCCGTCGCTTCCATGATCGGCGGCATGATGACCCCGGCCGGATCCTCCATCAATCTGCTGGCCATCGGTCAGCTGGAGGCCCATACCGGCGCCAGCATATCCTTTGCTCAGTGGATGGCCGCCGGCATCCCCCTGACGGCAGTCATGATCCCCCTGGCCTGGGCGCTGATGTGCCGGGTGTACCGGCCCTGCCCGGTGACGGAGGAGCAGGTAAAGACCTTCATCGCCGCCATGGACATTCCCGATAAAATGGACGGCAAGGAGAAGAAGGTCTGCATCATTACCGTCCTGATGCTGGCGCTTTGGATCGCCTCCTCCTGGGTGAAAGGGATCAATGTCATGGTCGTGGCCATGCTGGGCTGCTGTGTCATGTTCCTGCCCGGCGTGGAGGTCTTGGATGTGGGCACATTTTTGCGGGAGAACAGCTGGGATGCGTTTTTCCTGGTGGGAAGTGTCCTGTCCATTGCCGGCGCCATGATCGACAACGGCGTTTCCGCCGCCATCGCCGGCGCGGTTCCCCAGCTGGGGGTGTCGCTGCCCATTCTTCTGGCCTTTACGGCAGTGCTGATTTTTGTGACACTGCTGGTCATCCCGGTGGCATCTTCCATGATCCCCATTATGGCGGTGCCGCTGATCGCCATTGCGGCAAACGCCCAGGTTTCCCCGGCGCTGGTCATGATGTGCGCCGCCCTCTGCGCAGGAAACTGCTATCTGCTGCCCCTGGATACGGTTCCCTTGATCACCTATTCCAAGGGGTACTATTCCATGACCGACATGGCAAAGTCAACTATTTGGCTCCAGCTTGCAATGGTGCTTCTGTGCGCCATCTGGCTGCCCGTTGTAGGAGGATTGTTCTTATGAAATACAGAAAACTTTTGTTCGTTTTAATTTTTGCCCTCCTGTTTTGCGCCTGCGACCGGGGCTCTGCCCCGGCCAGCCAGGACGAAACAGAACCGTCCCAGACTGAAGGCTCCGACTGGACTGCATCTCCTTCCGAGCATGGCTCCGACTGGACTGCATCGCCTTCCGAGCATGGCTCCGCACAGCGCCCCAGCGGCAATAAAGGCGAGTCGAACGGGGGGATGTTTACAGGCCCGTCCAACGATGAGGAGGCGGCAGCGGTTCTGGCGCAGTGCGCTCCAAAATTTCAGCAGTTTCGCTTTACGGACCCCGATACGGGCTTCGAGCTGGAATACAGCCTCTATATCCCGGAGGGCTGGGACGGCAGTGAGCAGCTTCCCCTGATCCAATTCATGCCGGACAGCACCGGCACCGGGCGAAGCGCTCAAAATCTGGTGGAAAACTATTATGGCGCAGCCATTTGGGCATCCGATGAGGATCAGGCCCGGCACCCGGCTTTTGTCCTGGTTCCTGCCTATACCGAAACTCTGGCCGATGACAACTGGCAGGTGTCCGACCAGCTGGATACCGGCGTAAAGCTCCTGCACTGGCTGGTTGAAACCTATCATCTGGACGAAAACCGGCTCTATACCACCGGCCAATCCGGCGGCTGTATGGCATCGCTTTATCTTTCCAGTATCTACCCCGACCTGTTCGCCGCCAGTCTTTATGTCTCCGGCCAGTGGGACAACCAGGCGCTGGACTATCTCACCGATTATCCGTTCTTCTACATCACCGCCGGAGGCGATGAAAAGGCTAGCGGCGGGCAGCAGGAGGTCATGGATATGCTGAGCGGTGCAGCCGTTTCCTACGGCTACGGCGAATGGGACGCCACGCTCAGCCATGACGACCAGAACGCAGGCACGCAGAGCATTCTGGAGCAGGGCTGCTGTGCCAATTTCATTCGATTTACCCAGGGGACGGTAGCCGGAACCGGCGCCGCCAGCACCAGTGAGCATATGGCATCGTTTAACTACGCCTACAAAATCGAAGCGGTACGGGATTGGCTGTTCCAGCAGTCCAAATAAAAGCATTCCGGGCAGATGGACACTTCCATCTGCCCGGATCTTTGCTGCGGGAACCAGTACGGCCCCGTCTGCCCGTGGGGATCTCCGGCCAAAACGGCTGCTACAGAAAAGGCCGCATTTCCGCAATGTTCCGATCCTCGGTGGACAGGAGCTTCTCCGCCAGGGCGGAAACCTTGCCGTCCGGGTGGGCGTGTCGGTGGGCATTTTTCAATCCCTTGATCACGCCCCGGGTGTTTCCCTGGATCATCATGCCCGCAATTTTGGAGTCCCGGTCACCGCCGGCGAGCATGGCCCGGCTCATCATGTCGGACATGACCGCAACGCCCTGGTTCAGCTCCTGGAGCTGCCAGCCCCGCTGACGGGCCAGCTCCCGTGCCTCGCTTTCGATCTGGTCGTACTCCCGAAGCTGGGAGGCCAGGGCCTGCTTCAGCTCGGACTTTTCCGCCTGTTCCTGCACGCTGCGAATGCCCACCTGACCCATTTGGGTGGTTTTCAGGATGGAGCAGAGGATCTCCTTGTTGGTTTTCATATTCATCACCGGCCTTAGGATACCCAATGGTTGGGGCATCTATGCACCATTTCCGTGGCCCCGTGCATACAATTTATTGATATGACGAGGGAAGGAGTGTTGTTTATGTGTGGAATTGCCGGTGCGGTGGGCCTGCCCTGCGCCGAGGAAGCCGTACATCGAATGCTTGCGACCATGGCCCGCCGGGGGCCGGACGATGAGGGGCAGTTCATCAGCCCGGAATGCACCCTGCTGCACAGGCGCCTGGCGGTGATCGACCCGGAAAAGGGAAGGCAGCCCATGCGTTTGGACAGCGGGAGCGAGGAATATACCCTGGTGTACAACGGCGAGCTGTATAACACCGGGGAGCTTCGCCGGGACTTGCAGCGCCTGGGCCATGAATTTCAGACCCATTCCGACACAGAGGTGCTGCTCCACGGCTATGTCCAGTGGGGTGCGCAGGTTTTGCAGCGGTGCAACGGGATCTTTGCCTTTGCCGTGTGGGAGAAAAACGCGCGGCGGCTGTTCCTGGCACGGGATCGCATGGGGGTGAAGCCGCTGTTTTATATGCCCCACGGGGGCGGGCTGCTGTTCGCCTCGGAGATCAAGACCATCTTGGCCTATCCCGGCGTGCGCGCAGAGCTGGACGAACAGGGTGCGGCGGAAATTTTGCTCCTGGGGCCGGGCAGAACGCCGGGCTGCGGGGTGTTTCGGGGCATCTATGAGCTGGAACCGGGCTGCTGCGGCTGCTTTGAGCAGGGGAAATGGACCTGGCGGCGGTACTGGAAGCTCCTGGATCGGGAGCATACAGAGGATTTTGAGCAGACGGCGGAAACCGTGCGCAGTCTGGTGCTGGATGCGGTGCGCCGGCAGATGGTCTCCGATGTGCCCATCGGGACATTCCTCTCCGGCGGCCTGGACTCCAGCCTGATCACAGCGATCTGCGCCGCAGAAAGGAAGGATCTGGACACCTTTTCCGTGGATTATGTGGATCAGGAGCGGTATTTTGTGCCCAATAAGTTCCAGCCCAATGCCGACGGCCACTACATCCGCCTGATGCAGCAGGCCCTGAACACCCGGCACCACTGGTGCATTCTCTCGCCGGAGGAGCTGGTGGCGGAGATCGACAACGGCACGCTGGCCAGGGACTTGCCCGGCATGGCGGATGTGGATCTGTCCCTGCTGGCATTTTGCAGGCAGATCAAAAAATATGTGACCGTGGCCCTGTCCGGGGAGTGCGCCGATGAGATCTTCGGCGGCTATCCCTGGTACCGGGATCCCCAGGTGCGGGATGCCGACGGCTTCCCCTGGGCGCAAAACACAGCCCTGCGCTGCCGGATGCTTTCGCCCGCCCTTTCCGGGCTGGACGGCGAGGACTATGTGCGCCAGCGCTATCTGCGCACCTGCCGGGAGAGCGATGTGCTGCCCGGAGCATCCCCCCAGGAGCGGCGCATGAAGGAAATGGTCAATCTGAACTTCCGCTGGTT
>CAYLHM010000026.1:0-11481 GCA_964383485.1 uncultured Oscillospiraceae bacterium | reverse complement strand
TAGGGAAGCTCCGATGAAACCGGCAGGGGCTTCCATAAAAACACAGGAGGTATGAATATGCGTGGTCCACATGGCGGCGGCCCCGGCGGGCCGGGAATGCACGGCCCAGGTATGGGCGGCCCGGGAATGCACGGCCGGGGGATGGGGCACCGTCCACCGCCCCCGCCTCGTCGGCGCGGGTGCATGGGGTGCTGCTTGCCGTTTGTGCTGGGCGCTGGAGGCTTGGTCATCATGGCCATTTTCGCACTCATCGCCCTGTTTTGAAAAGGAAACCAGCCATGGACAAGGATGCTGCCCATGGCTGGCTTTTCTTTTGGGAGGCGCCGATGAGATCGGCAGGCGCAGGCTGCGGGAGGGTCTATCGAACAATTCCTGCCGATTTTGTCCGGGCAGCTCGTTTTTGGTGCTTTATCGGGGGAAATAGCAAGCTGATTTTGCCAAAATAAGGGCTTGCAAAAGAAGATAAAGCTGGTATAATAGACATAAAATCCAAAGCTATGCCCACGACCAAGGAGGGAATATTCTTGCCTTGTTTTGAAAATGTGAGGCGCCGGTTCCAAAATCACAAGGCCCCGATGTCCCCCACCAGGAGTATTGCCCTGGTGTTCGCCGCCATTATTCTGGTCGGGGCCGTGCTTCTGAACCTGCCTGCGGCCTCCCGCAGCGGCGTGTCCTGCGGCTTCCGCCCGGCGCTGTTCACCGCCACCTCCGCCACCTGCGTGACGGGGCTGGTGCTGTATGACACCTGGAGCCAGTGGAGCGGCTTCGGCCAGATCGTGATTTTGTGCATGATCGAGCTGGGCGGCCTGGGCTTCATCTCTGCGGCGGCAGTGGTGATCTTCATGCTCCGCAAAAAGGTGGGCCTGCGGCAGCGGATGCTCATGGCGCAGGCCTTCAGTGTCAGCGATATGGAGGGCGTTGTCCGCCTGCAAAAGCATGTGCTTCAGGGCAGCCTGGGCATTCAGCTTGCGGGGGCGCTGATCTTATTTGTGCGGTTTTTGCCGGAATATGGGGCAAAACAGGCCCTTTATTGGAGTGTTTTCCATGCAATTTCCGCATTCTGCAACGCAGGCTTTGACATCTGGGGCAGCATTGCGCCGGGTATGAGCATCGGCGTGTTCCAGGGGGATTTCGTGATCTACACCACCATCATGCTGCTGATCATTTTGGGCGGCTTGGGCTTTTTTGTGTGGGAGGAAGTGGTGCAGCTCCATTCCTGGAAAAAATTTAGCGTGTACACAAAGCTGGTGCTGCTGACCTCCCTGGTGCTGATTTTGGGCGGGGCGTTGTGCATTGCCGTGCTGGAATGGGACAACCCCGGCACCCTTGGCCCTATGGCCTGGCCCCGGAAGATCATGGAGGCCCTGTTCCAGTCGGTCACGGCCCGCACCGCCGGGTTCCCCGGTATCAATCAAGGGGCCATGACCGATGCGGGAAAGGCCGTGAGCATGGTACTGATGCTCATTGGCGGCTCCTCCGGCTCTACGGCGGGCGGCATCAAAACCGTTACGGCGGTGGTGCTGCTGCTGTTCCTGCGTTCCCGGCTCCGGGGCCGCAGCTCGGTGCAGGTATTTAAGCGCAGCGTGCCGGATCACCAGGTGATGGATGCCATGACCCTGGTATCCATTGTGGTGCTGCTGACTCTGTTCGGGGCCATTGTGATCTGCGCCACCTCGCCGGTGAGCTTTATAGACGGTATGTTTGAGGCCGGCTCTGCGCTGGCTACCGTGGGCCTCACCGCCGGCGCTACTACGGCGCTCAGCGTTCCGGCGCAGCTTCTGATGATCGTTTATATGTATTTTGGCCGTGTGGGCGTGCTGACCATCAGCCTGGGCTTCCTCATGGGGAAGAAAAGCGAGGACAGCTACCGCTATGCCTATACCAGCCTGCTGATCGGCTGATGGGAATAAGGAGGATCGTTCGTGAAAACATATGTTGTGATCGGTCTGGGCCGATTTGGCGCAGAGATCGCCCGGCAGCTCCATGCCCTGGGGAATGAGGTGCTGGCAATGGATACCCGTTCCGACCTGGTGCAGCAAATTTCCGACCATGTGACCCACGCTGTGGTCGGCGACGGCAAGGACAAGGGCGTGCTCAAGGCCCTGGGCGTGAAAAATATGGACTGCGCCGTGGTGGCCATTGGCGACGATCTGGCGGCCTCGGTGCTGGTGACACTGAACCTCAAGGAGCTGGGTGTGCCCCAAATCGTGGCAAAAGCCCATGACGAAACCCACCGCCGGGTGCTGGAAAAGCTGGGGGCGGATCGGGTGACCATCCCGGAGAAGGAACACGCCGCCAGAGTGGCCAGAGGCCTGGCCTCTGCCAATGTGCTGGATTATTTTGAGCTGGACGAGGGCTGCGGCATTGTCGAGCTGCCTGTACCCAAGGGCTGGGTGGGCAAGAGCCTGCGGGAGCTGGATATTCGGGCCAAGCTGGGCGTGAACATCATCGGCATTCGCCACGGCGGCAAGCTCAACACCTTCCCGGCGCCGGACTATGCCTTCGCCGAAGAAGATATCGTGGTGGTTCTGGGCGAGGACCGGGCGGTGGATCGGGTGCAGAAGCTATGAGCGAGCAGCGCATCACCTCCCGCAAAAATCCCCTGCTTCAGCAGGTGCGCCGCCTGTTCAGCTCCCGGCGGGAGCGGGAGGAGGCGGGCCTGTTTGCGGCGGACGGGGTGAAGCTCCTGCGGGAAGCGCTGACCTACGGGCCGGCGCCGGACACGGTGATCCTTGCCGACGGCGTGGAGGAGCCGGTGCCGGAAAGCGTGCGCCTTTTGCGCGTTTCCCGGGAGCTCATGGACTATATTTCGCCTATGGAGACCCCCCAGGGGGCCGTGTTCCTATGCAAATTCCCTCCAAAGCAGCCCTTTGTACCCCAGCCGGGGATGCTCCTGCTGGACGGTATTCAGGATCCGGGGAATGTGGGCTGCATTTTGCGCACGGCGGATGCACTGGACATTCCGGCGGTGCTGCTGGAGGGCTGTGCCGATCCCTACGGGCCGAAAACGGTGCGCTCGTCCATGGGCGCCGTGTTCCGCAGGCCGCCGGTGGTGTCCGCCTGGGCGGATGTAGAGAGCGCCTGCCGGGCGGCGGGGATCCCCCTGGCCGTGACGGCCCTTTCTGACCGGGCGGAGGATATCCGCCGGGCAGATCTGAAAAAAATGGCGGTGGTCATCGGCAGCGAGGGCCGGGGCGTGCGCCCGGAAATTCTGGAGCGGGCGGATCGGGCGCTGATCATCCCCATGAACCCCCACTGCGAATCCCTGAATGCGGCGGTGGCGGCGGCCATCGTGCTGTGGCAGATGCAGTAAAATTTTGAACATGACGAGGAAAGGGCGGGGCAGGAAATGCTGATACATTGGATCTGGCTGGCCAATCGCCCCGGCCTGAACAGCCGGCAGCTGCGATCGGTGCTGGAGGCTTACGGCGATGCGGAGGATGTGTTCTTCGCCCGGGAGTCGGATTTTGCCGCACTGGAGGATTTGCCGGCGGAGTGTATTCTGGCGCTTGGGGACAAAAATCTCACCCAGGCAGAGGAAATTTTGAAAAAATGCGCCGATAAGGGCATCCGCCTGTGCGCCTACGGCGAAGGGGACTATCCCGCCCGCCTGCGGCAGATCGCCGACCCGCCCTTGGTGCTGTATTACAAGGGCAAGCTCCCCCAGACCGAGGAAGCCCCGGTCATTGCCGCCGTGGGTACCCGCAAGGCCTCGGTCTATGGGCAGTCCGTGGCCCAGCGCATGGGCTTCCAAATCGCAAAATGCGGCGGAATATTGGTGTCCGGGCTGGCTCAGGGAATTGACGGAAAGGCCATGGAGGGCGCACTGCTCGCCGGCGGCAGCGTTGTTGGCGTGCTGGGCTTTGGTGCGGATCTGATTTATCCCAAATCCAACCGCCATCTTTTTGAAGAAACGGCGAAAAGCGGCTGCCTGCTCACGGAATATCCCCCGGAAACGCCGCCCTACAAGTGGAATTTTCCCAGGCGCAACCGCATTATCAGCGGCCTGAGCAACGGCGTTGTGGTGGTGGAGGCCCCGGAGAAAAGCGGCGCTTTGATCACCGCACGGCAGGCGGCGGAGCAGGGCAGAGATGTGTTTGTGGTGCCGGGAAATGTGGATGTGGACACCTTTGTGGGCAGCAATGCCCTGCTGCGGGACGGGGCGATCCCGGTGCGCAACGGCTGGGATGTGCTGGCGGAATATGCGCATCTCTACCCCCGTGCGGTGCGCCGCAGTGAAGCGGAGGAGCTACCCAAGGAGGCCCGGTGCGTGGCGCAGAGGCCCCTGACCCCGGCGGATGGAGCGCCGCCCGAAAAAATTTCCGGCCGACCTGTTGGCAACAAGCCCAAAACGGCGTATAATGAGGTGCAGAAGCAGATGCCCAAGCTCTCCGATGAGGAGCGCTGCATTGTGGAGCTGCTCACGGAGCCTCGGCTGGTGGACGATGTGATCGAGCAGGCGGAGCTTCCGGCGGCACGGGTGCTGGCGGCGCTGACCATGCTGCAGATCAAGGGCATTGTGCGTTCGCTCCCCGGCAAGCGGGTGGAGCTGAAATAAACCTGCGCAAAAATCCAAGAAACGGAGTAAAATATGGCAAAAGCGACGAATTTGGTGATCGTGGAATCGCCATCCAAGGCAAAGACCATCGGGCGGTACCTGGGGCCGGACTATGATGTCCGGGCCAGCATGGGCCATCTGCGGGATCTGCCCAAGAGTACGATGGGCGTGGATTTGGAGCATGATTTCACACCGAAATATATCCCGGTATCCGGCAAGGGCGAGCTGATCCGGGAGCTGAAAAAAGCGGCGGCAGATGCCGATGCCGTGTACCTGGCCACCGACCCGGACCGGGAAGGTGAGGCCATCTCCTGGCATTTGAAGGAGCTGCTGAGCCTGCCGGAGGAAAAGGTGCGCCGGGTCACCTTTAACGAAATCACCCAGCGGGTGGTGCAGGAGTCCATCGCCAAGCCCCGGCAGATCGACTATGACCTGGTGGATGCCCAGCAGGCACGCCGGGTGCTGGACCGCATTGTGGGCTACCAGCTTTCCCCGCTGCTGTGGAAGAAGGTGCGCCGGGGCCTGTCTGCCGGGCGGGTGCAGTCCGTGGCGGCCCGGCTGGTGGTGGATCGGGAAAATGAGATCCGGGCGTTTCAGCCCCAGGAATACTGGACCTTAGATGTCACCGCCCAGCGCACCGCCGGCCCCGGCAGTTTCGTGGCCCGGTATTGGGGCGAGGACAAAAAGCGGGAGCTGGGCAGCGAGGAGCAGGTTCAGGCCGTGATCGACGATATCACCGGCAAGCTGCTCACCGTTACCGATGTGAAAAAGGGCGAAAAGCGCCGCAGCCCGGCGCCGCCCTTTACCACCTCCACCTTGCAGCAGGAGGCTTCCCGCAAGCTGAACATGACACCCAGGCGCACCATGGCTGTTGCCCAGCAGCTCTATGAGGGTGTCCATGTGGAGGGCATGGGCACCACGGGCCTTATTACCTATATGCGTACCGACTCCCTGCGCCTGTCCGAGGAGGCCATGGCGGCGGCGGCTTCCGTAATTCGGAACCGCTTCGGTGATGCCTTTTACTATGGCAAATTTCGGGTGTATAAGACCAAGGCCGGCGCCCAGGATGCCCACGAGGCCATTCGTCCGGCCCATGTGGAGCTAAGCCCGGAGCAAATTCGCAGCAGCCTGACGGCGGAGCAGTACCAGCTCTATCGCCTGATCTGGAGCCGTTTTCTGGCCTGCCAGATGGCGAACGCCGTGTTCGACACCGTTTCCATCGACACCTCCTGCGCCGGTCATGTTTTCCGCTCCAGCCATCAGAGCCTGCGCTTTGCCGGCTTCATCGCTCTGTACGAGGAGGGCAAGGACGAGGAGGGGGAGGCAGACGGTTCCCCCCTGCCGGATCTGCAGGTGGGCGAGGAGGTTCGGCCCGTCAAAATCGACAAGCAGCAGCACTTCACCCAGCCCCCGGCCCGCTACACCGAGGCCAGTCTGGTCAAGGCCATGGAGGAAAAGGGTGTAGGCCGCCCCTCCACCTATGCCTCCACCGTGTCCACCATTGAGGACCGGGAATATGTGGTCAAGCAGGAGAAGCACCTGGTGCCCACGCCTTTGGGCGAGGCCGTGAACGGGCTGATGATGGACCATTTCCACGATATTATGGATGTGGAGTTCACAGCGGCCATGGAGGATCAGTTGGATGCCGTGGGCGAGGGCAAGCGGAACTGGAAAGAGGTCCTGCGCAGCTTCTATCAGGGCTTCCACCAGGAGATGGAGGAAGCGGAAGCGGCCCTGGAGGGTGTGCATATCCATGTGCCGGAGGAGGAGACCGACGAGGTCTGCGAGCTTTGCGGCCGGAAAATGGTCATTAAAACGGGCCGCTTCGGCAAATTCCTGGCCTGCCCCGGCTACCCGGAGTGCAAAAATACCAAGCCCCTGGTGGAGCGGATGCCCGGCCGCTGTCCCAAGTGCGGCAGCGGGCTGCTGAAACGGAAGTCCAAGCGGGGCTTCCCCTACTACGCCTGCGAAAAGGGGGCGGCCTGCGGCTTCATGAGCTGGGATGTGCCGACGGATCAGGATTGCCCGGAATGCGGCCAGACCCTGTTCAAAAAATCCGGCAAGGGCCGCATGAAGCCCTTCTGCATCAACGAAAACTGCCCCAACTTCCTGCCGGAGGACAAGCGGGGCTATTATAAGAAGAAAACCCAGGAAGCCGGGACGGAGCCAAAGAAAGCGCCCGCAAAGAAGAAAGCGCCGGCGAAAAAGTCTGCCCAGGAATAAACGAACGGGCGCAAAATTTCTCGGATAGGAGGTGTCCAATGCCCAAGGTCAAGGTCATCGGGGCCGGGCTTGCCGGATCAGAGGCGGCCTGGCAGCTTGCACAGCGGGGGATCCATGTGGAGCTGTACGAAATGAAACCCGAAAAAATGTCCCCCGCCCACCACAGCGCCCTGTTTGCGGAGCTGGTCTGCTCCAATTCCCTGCGGGGCGACCGGCTGGAAAATGCGGTGGGCCTGCTGAAAGAGGAGCTGCGCCGCTGTGGCAGCTTGATCATGGACTGCGCAGAAAAGACCCGTGTGGAGGCCGGGGGCTGCCTGGCCGTGGATCGGGAGGGCTTTTCCCGGCTGGTCACGGATCGGATCCGCAGCCACCCTAACATCACCGTGATCCCCCAGGAGGTCACCCAGGTGCCCCAGGGGCCGGTGATCGTAGCCAGCGGCCCGCTGACCTCCCAGGCGCTGTCCGATGCCATCGGCAGCTATTTCGGCCAGGACTATCTCCATTTCTTTGATGCGGCGGCGCCGCTGATCACGGCGGAGTCGGTGGACATGGACAAGGCCTGGTGGCAGAGCCGCTATGACCGGGGAACGCCGGATTATGTAAACTGCGCCATGGACAAAGAGCAGTACGAGGCCTTTGTCCGGGAGCTGGCGGCGGCGGAGGAAGCGCCGGTGCATGGCTTCGAGGATCAGAATGTGTTCGAGGGCTGTATGCCTGTGGAGGTCATGGCCCGCCGGGGCCTGGATACCCTGCGCTACGGGCCGCTGAAGCCCGTGGGCCTGCGGGACCCCCGCACCGGCCGGGAGCCCTACGCCGTGGTGCAGCTCCGGCAGGACAATGCGGCCAAGAGCATCTATAATCTGGTGGGCTTCCAGACCCACCTGAAATTCGGAGAGCAGAAGCGGGTGTTTTCCGGCATTCCCGGTCTGGAGCAGGCGGAGTTTGTGCGCTACGGTGTCATGCACCGCAACACCTTTTTGCAGTCGCCCAAGCTGCTGGATGCCCAATTTGCCGACCGCCGGGACCCCCTGGTGGCCTTTGCCGGGCAGATGACCGGCGTGGAGGGCTATGTGGAAAGCACCGCCTCCGGCTTTTTGGCGGCGGTGACCATGGCGGCGAAGGTGCAGGGGAAGCCGGTGCCGGAGTTTCCCAAGGAAACGGCCATCGGCGCTCTGGGGAAGTACATCAGCGACCCGAGTATTGAAAATTTTCAACCGATGAACATCAATTTCAGCATCATTTCCCCTCTCAATATGCGCATTCGTAAGAAATCAGAGAAAAACCTGGCCATCGCTCAGCGCTCCCTTGCGGTGATCGATGCCATGGTGAACGATCAGTCTTTTTAACAGAAAGAGGTGCGGCGAAAATGAAAATCATTTTGGACGCAATGGGCGGCGACAATGCCCCCCAGGCCCCGGTGCTGGGCGCCGTAGAGGCGGCAAGAACCTTCGGCAGCCAGATCGTGCTGGTGGGCCGGGGGGAAGAAATTCTGAATGTTCTGCATGGAGCGGGTATCAGCGACCTGCCCCAGGGCGTGGAGATCGCCCACGCAGACGATGTGGTGGATATGCACGACGATCCGGCGGGGGTGATCCACAAGCGGAAAAATTCCTCCATGGTCATCGGCTTGAAAATGCTGGCCGACGGGCAGGGCGATGCCTTCGTGTCCGCCGGAAGCACCGGCGCCCTGCTCACCGGGGCGACCCTGCTGGTGAAGCGGGTCAAGGGGATCCGCCGGGCGGCTATGGGGCCGGCCATGCCCAACAAGGCCGGGGGCAAGACCCTGATTTTGGACTGCGGCGCCAATGCCGAGTGTACCCCGGAATTTCTGCTGCAATTCGGCCTGGTGGGCACGCTCCAGGCAAAGCACCTGTGCGGCGTGGACAACCCCAGGGTTGGCCTGCTGAACATCGGAACCGAGGACTCCAAGGGCACCGAGCTGCAAAAGCAGGCACACGCCCTGCTGACCCAGGCGCATGAAAAGGGCCTTATAAACTTTGTGGGCAATGTAGAGGCCCGGGATGTGCCCCTGGGAGCGGTGGATGTGGTGGTATGCGACGGATTTTCCGGCAATGTGCTGCTGAAGTCCATCGAAGGCACCGCCATGTTCATGGGCAGCCTGATGAAAAAGGTGTTCAAGAAAAACATCTTCAGCAAGCTGGGCTACCTGCTGTGCAGGTCCGGCGTGAACGACATGATGAAGCTGATGGACTACCGGGAGATCGGCGGCACCGAGTTCCTAGGGATCCGTAAGCCGGTAATCAAGGCCCACGGCGCATCGGATGCGCTGGCCTTCCGCAATGCGGTGCGCCAGGCGGAAACGGCTGTGCAGGCCAACATCGCCCCGGAGCTGGAGCAGATGCTGGCACAGATGAAGGAGGAAGCGCAATGATGAGGCAGCTAGAGGAAGCCGTTAGCTACCGTTTTCACGATCTGAGCCTGCTGCAAAATGCGCTGACCCACTCCTCCTATGCCAACGAGCATTGGCACAACAGCCTGATGAGCAATGAGCGGCTGGAATTTTTGGGGGACTCCATTCTGGGAATGCTGGTGGCCTCCTATCTGTACCGCAATTTCCCCGACCGCCCGGAGGGAGAGCTGAGCAGAATGCGGGCGGATATGGTGTGCGAAACGGCCCTTGCTCAAATTGCCGAGGAAATCGACCTGGGCAGGCACCTGCTTCTTGGCAAGGGTGAGGAGCAGAACGGCGGCAGAAGCCGCAGCTCCATTTTGGCCGATGCCGTGGAGTCGGTGATCGCCGCCTGCTACCTGGACGGGGGCATGGAGGCCGCCCAGGGCTTTATCCGGCGCTTTGTGCTGCCCAAGGTGCCGGTGCAGGAGATGCACAACGCCGATTACAAGAGCGCCCTCCAGGAGCTGGTGCAGCGCAAGCGGGACCAGGTGCTGAGCTACAGCCTGCTGTCCGAAACCGGCCCGGATCACGACAAGTGCTTCCAGGTGGAAGTGTGTCTCAACGGCAAAAGCGTGGGCCGGGGAAGCGGCAGCAGCAAGAAGCGGGCAGAGCAGGAAGCGGCCCGCATCGCCTATGCGTATTTGGAAAACGCATGAATTGCCTGAAAATGGGCAAAATCCTAACAAAACAAGGAGGATCAATCATGTCTGTACTGCATATTACAAAGGATAATTTTGATGAATTGGCGCTGCACAGCGACAAGCCGGTGCTGCTGGATTTCTATGCCACCTGGTGCGGCCCCTGCAAAATGCAGGCCCCCGTTCTGGAGGAGATCGCCCAGGAGCGCAGCGACTTGACCGTGGGCAAGATCGATGTGGATGCCGAAATAGAGCTTGCCATGCACTATGGCGTGAGCAGCATCCCCACGCTGATTTTGCTGAAGCAGGGCGAGGTCGCCGCCAAGCTGGTGGGCTATACCCCCAAGGATGAGCTGCTGGAACAAATTTGAAGATGTAAAGAAGCAAAAAAGTATGTCATTCCGATCAGTAGCGCACGCTGGCGTGGGGATCCCCTGGCAGTCTAAAGCCTTGTGGGATTGCCGCGCCAGATAAACGGGCTTGTTCGCAATGACATCTTTTTTATGATGCAACCCAGTATAGGAGACAAAGCATATGAAGGATTATGACTTGCTGATCGCAGGAGCCGGGCCGGCGGGCTGTACGGCGGCCATCTACGGAGCCAGAGCGGGCCTGGATACCCTGCTGCTGGAAAAGCGCTTCCCGGGCGGGCAGATGGCGCTGACGGAGCAAATTGACAATTTTCCCGGCTTGGGCATGGGCATTGGCGGCTTTGAGCTGAGTATGCAGATGAAAAAGGATGCCGACCGTGCCGGTGCAGTCTTTCAGATGGCGGAGGTGACCGGGCTTCAGGCCGACGGGGATTTCTGGCGGCTGGAAACCCCCAAGGGGCCGATCCGGGGTCGCAGTGTGATTTTGGCCACCGGCGCAAAAGCCAGGACTTTGGGCTTGCCGAACGAGGAGCGCTTTTTGGGCCGGGGCGTTCACTACTGCGCCGTGTGCGACGGGGCCTTTTACCGGGGGAAAACCGTGGCCCTTGTGGGCGGCGGCAATTCGGCCCTGGAGGAAGCGGCTTTCCTGGCCCGGCTGGCGAAAAGAGTGGTGCTGATCCACCGGCGGGGGGCGTTCCGAGGCTCCCAGGCCCAGGCGGCGGCCGTGGAGGCCCTGCCCAATGTGGAGCTGCGGATGAACAGTCAGGTGGCGGCGCTGCTGGGCGATGAACGGTTCCAAGGCATCGTCGTGTCGGATACCCAACAGGGCGGGCAGGAAGAGCTTCCCTGCGACGGCCTGTTTGTGTCCATCGGCCGAACGCCGGACACGGGCTTTTTGCAGGGCTGGGATTTCCTGGACGACCAGGGCTATATCATGCCGGAGCGCTGCCCGAAGGGGATTTTTGCCGCCGGAGATGTGCGCAGCGGCGCATTGCGGCAGATCGTGTCGGCAGCGGCGGACGGCGCCCAGGCGGCAGTCCATGCGGAGCAGTATTTGGGGAGGCTCCGCTGAATAAACACCCCCGCCGCCGCCAGCGAAAGCGCTTGACACATGGGTGCTTTGCATTTATAAACGGTTGACGAATGTTCACCGAACCTGTATAATACAATCAGCCGTTGGCACCCCATTGACGCAGGGCTTTCTAGGGAAGCTCTGATGAAATCGGCAAGAGCGGACGGCGAGGGATTTTTCGTCAGAAAAAGGAGTGGAAAAGGGCG